>JAYSYB010000233.1:0-5782 GCA_043716775.1 Rubrivivax sp. | reverse complement strand
CAGCGTCACCGACGACCTGCACGCCGTGGCCGGCCTGCATGCCACGCTGGTGCTGCGCCCTGCCGGTGCGCCCGCCGTGGTGCTGCACAGCAGCCTGCCGGCTGCGCTGCAGCCGGCCACCCTGGCGGTATTTGAAGACATGACAACTGACACCGCGAAGGGTGCGAAAGACACGAACGGTGCGAACAGCGTGGTCAGCGACGTGCTGCTGGCGGGCGCCCCGCACCGCGTCCGCAGCGTGGCGGTAACGACAGGCCCGGGCGTGCCGCTGGTGCTGCGGCTGTCGGGTTCGCTGGACAAGGCGGTGGAGCCTTTCAAGGCGCTGCAGATCACGCTGGCGGCCATCACCGTGCTGGGCCTGCTGCTCTTCGGATTCTTCAGCAGCTGGACGGCGCGGCTGATGACGCGGCCGCTGGTGTCGCTGGTGGATGCCAGTGAAAGGCTGGGCCGCGGTGACTATGAAACGCCGCTGAGCCACACGGGCCGCGAAGACGAATTTGGCGAACTGGCCAAAGCCTTTGAACACATGCGCCAGAACGTCGGCCAGCAGCAGCTGGAAATCCGCAAGCTGGCCTATTGGGACCGCCTCACCGGCCTGCCCAACCGGCTGCAGTTTCGCGACGCCGTGCTGGCGGCCACGCAGCGCGGTGAACCGCTGGCAGTGGTGATGCTGGACCTGGACCGCTTCAAGCACGTGAATGACGTGCTCGGTTATGCGTTTGGCGATCGGCTGCTGCAAGGCGTGACGGAGCGGCTGCAGCAGGCACTGCGCCCGGGCGACCTGGTGGCGCGCCTGGGCGGTGATGAATTTGCACTGCTGCTGCCCGGTGCAGACGCTTGCCTGGCGCAGGCCGTGGCACAGCGCATCGCCGTGGCATTCGAGACGCCGTTGACGCTGGACGACCAGCGCGTGGACTTGAGCGCCGGCCTGGGCATTGCCTGCTGGCCCGGTCACGCCACGGAGGCCGACATGCTGCTGGGCCATGCCGAAGTGGCCATGTACGCTGCCAAGCGCCGCACGGCGGGTGCGCAACTCTACGAGCCGGCGCTGGACAGCGGCAGCGCGCAGACGCTGTCGCTGCTGTCGGAGCTGCGCCACGCGGTGGAAAACAACGAGCTGCGCCTGTACCTGCAGCCCAAGCTGTCGCTGGCCGACGGCAGCCTGTGCGGCGCCGAAGCGCTGGTGCGCTGGCAGCACCCAGTGCGGGGCCTCGTGCCGCCGCTGGAATTCATCCCCTTTGCCGAACAGACCGGCTACGTGCGCCAGCTGACGCTGTGGGTCTTTGAAGAAGCCGCGCGCCAGCAGCCGGCGCTGGCGGCGATGGGCATTCAGCGGCTGTCGCTGAACCTGTCCACGCGCGACCTGCTGGACCAGGAACTGCCGGACAGGCTGGAAGGTTTGCTGCTGCGCCACCAGGCACGCGCCGAGTCCTTCTGCCTGGAAATCACCGAGAGCGCGATCATGGATGACCCCGAACGCGCCGAAGCCACGTTGAACCGGTTGGCGCAGCGCGGCTACAAGCTGTCGATCGACGACTTTGGCACCGGTTATTCGTCACTCGCCTACCTGCAGCGGCTGCCGGTGCAGGAGCTGAAGATCGACAAGAGTTTTGTGATGGGCCTGGTGGACGCCAACGCCGAACGCGGCGACGCGATGATCGTGCGCAGCACCATTGACCTGGCGCACAACCTGGGCCTGACAGTGGTGGCCGAAGGCGTGGAAAGTTCGGCCGTCCTGCAGCGCCTGACGGAGATGGGCTGCGACGAAGCGCAGGGCCATCACATGAGCAAGCCGGTGCCGCTGGCCGCGCTGCAGGAATGGGCGGCCCGGCGCGCGGGCGGCATGGCCGCCAGGGCGCCTGCGGTGGCCGGACACATGCCGGCGCGGGTGCACTGAAGGCGGTGTGATCAGCGGGTCAGTTGATCAGCCGATCAGCGAATGAACCCATCAAGGCGAAACGATCGACACCAGCGTGAAGCCGTTGTTGTTCTCGTTCAGTTCGTCGTTGGTCTGCGCGGTGTCCAGGTGCCCATACAACGTCAACGGCGTGCCGACCGGCGTGAGGCTGTTTGCCAGCCGCACCTGCACCGACATGAAGCCCGAACTCCAACCTGCGATGTTGCCGCCCGTGCACTCCACTTCCAGGGCCTGGCCAAAGCCGGACAGACCGCGGCAGCTGAAGCCCGAGTTGACGCTGAGCGCCGCCAAACCCGCCGGCAGGTTGGTGTAGAAGCGGAAGGTCACGTTGCTGGCCGGCGCCGGGCCGCTGTTGTGGATGAAGACATCAAAACGCACCGCCTCCCAAGCCTTGAAGGGGTTGGGCGTGGCGGTGCCGTTGGCCCACAAATCAGGCTTGTTGGGGTTAGGCGGGCCGACCGCGATGGTCAGCGTCGCGCTGTTGTTGGTGGGGTCACGGTCCACGAAAGGCGAGCTAACGGCAAACGCTGCGGTGATGTTGCCTTGGGCGCTGGGTGCGCGCGCCGTCAGGCGGATCAATGCGGTGCCGCCGGCCAGGATGGCGCCGTTCGTGCAGCTCACGGTGCTGCTGCTGGTGGCCGCGCAGGCAAAGCCGCTGTCGGCGCTGGGCGAGATGAATTGCACACCCGGCGGCAGCGTGGTGTTGACCGTCACGGCGGATGCGCTGGTGCTGATGGGCACCTGCGAGCAGAAGAAGCGCATCGTCACCGGGTCGTAGTTGCAGGTCTTGCCCATCACGGCCGTGTTCTGCACACTGATCGTGTACGTGAAGAGGTCCTGCGCCGGCACGGGGCTGGGGGTTGCCGTGGCCGACAACGTCAGATCGGCCTGCTGCCTGAGCATGATCTGGGCCTGGGCACCCGCGCTGCAAATCAGCGTGGCGGCCAACAGCACACGCCGTGTGGTGTCCAGGAAACGATTGAGTGTGCGCATGGTGTTCCTCCTGCTGCGGTGGTTGGGGCCGCCCCACGGCGGCCCCTGTGCACCCAGACGCTGCGGTTGCCGGCAATGGGACAGGCCGGCCGAGCTTGAACAGGGGGGGTGCCCGCGACGGCGGCGAGCGCGGGCGCGGTACGCTCGGCGCATGACCCTTGCTTCTGACATTGCGCCTGCCGCTGTCCCTGATCCGGCCCGGTGCGCCACAGCCCCAACGCGCATCGAATGGACCGAAGCCGATCAGCCGTGTTCAGCCCTGTGGCGCTCCGAGCGCGGCGCGCCAGCGCCGCGCAAGGTGCTGCTGGCCGACGACACCACCACCGCCGACAGCGCCTACCGCCTGGCGTGTGAAGGCACCGGCCTCTTGTGGCGCGGCGACTTCCACAACGCGCGCCAGTTGTTGCTGGCACTGGAAAGGCGCATCGACCACGTGCCGCGCCGCAAGTCGCGTGCGCTTGCAGCAGCCGCCCCGCCAGTGGCCACCCCGCCCGGCGCCGCCTTCCACCGCCACCGCCAGGCCCAGTCGCAACGCGCGCGGGTGCTGGCGCAAGTGCTGATCCCGCTGGACCCCGACTTCAGCATCCCGCTGCGCCGCGCGCCCGATGTGCGGCTGGCTTGCACGCAAGCCTGGGGCGCTGTCTGCGATGAGGCAACGGTGGTGTCGCTGCGCGAATTGCTGGGCGTCGTCAGCGCCTTTGAATGGCGCAAGAAGGGCGTGCCCTTTGCCGCGCTGGGCCCAGCGCCCGACAACCGCATCCACGCGCACTACGGCGTGTTTTCACCCGTGCGTGGCGAATACGTGGACCTGGTTGCGCACACCGCGTTGCCCGCCGGTGCGGAGTCGCTCGCCTTCGACATCGGCACTGGCACCGGCGTGCTGGCTGCGGTGCTGGCCAAGCGCGGCGTGCAGCGTGTGGTGGCGACTGAACTGGATGCCCGCGCGCTGGCCTGCGCGGCGGCGAATTTCGAGCGGCTGGAAGTGGCCTCGCAAGTGCAACTGCAGGCCGCTGACCTCTTCCCTGAAGGCCCTGACCAGCGTGCCGCGCTGATCGTCTGCAACCCCCCCTGGCTGCCCGCGCGTGCCGGCTCGGCGATCGAACGCGCCATCTACGACGAAGACAGCCGCATGCTGCTGGGCTTTCTGGCTGGGCTTGCAGCGCACTTGGCGCCAGCCGGCGAAGGCTGGCTGATCCTGTCGGACCTGGCTGAACATCTTGGGCTGCGCACGCGCGCCGAGTTGCTGGCAGCGGTCGACCACGCCGGCTTGCAGGTGCTGGGCCGGGTGGACATCCGGCCCAAGCACCCCAAAGCTTCTGACGAATCAGACCCGCTGCATGCGGCGCGTGCAAAAGAAGTGACGTCGCTGTGGCGCCTGGGGGCGCGGTGATGGGGACGACTGACTTCGCCCTGCGCGGCGAGTACATCACCCTGGACGCCCTGCTCAAGGCCACCGGCATCGCCAGCAGCGGCGGTGCAGCCAAGGTGCTGATTTCGGGCGGTGAAGTGCAGGTCAATGGCGAGATCGACATCCGCCGTGGGCGCAAGTGTCGGGCGGGGGACGAGGTGGTGGTGGGCGGCAGCCGGGTGTGCGTGCGGGCGGTGACGCCGTGATACGAAGCGCTGCTGCACCGGACGGCCGTGACCGCATCACTTTTTCAGCGACCCCGCCAGCGACCCCGCCAGCAATTCAACCAGCACGGCCGCCGCCTGCACACACTGCGCGCGGCTCACGTCCAGGTGCGTCACCGCGCGCACCGTGCGCGGCCCGAAGGCGTTGACGAGCACGCCGCGTTCACGCGCCCGCGCGCTTAGCGTCGGCGCGTCCAGGTTCATCGCAGGCGGCAGGTGGAAGACCACGATGTTGGTCTGCACTGTGCGCAGGTCCAGCTGCACCGGCGCGCCGGCCACCAGCGCTTCGGCCAGCAGCCGCGCATTGGCGTGGTCTTCGGGCAGGCGGGCCAGGTGGTGGTCAAGGGCATGCAGCGCTGCGGCGCTGAAGATGCCGTTCTGGCGCATCGCGCCGCCCATGCGGCGGCGGTGGCGGTCGGCGGCGGCAATCAAGGTCTTGGACCCCGCCAGCAGTGACCCACCCGGCGCGCCCAGGCCCTTGCTGAAGGCCACGGCCACCAGGTCAAAAGGGGCGGCCAGTGTGTGCAGCGCAATACCGCTGGCAGCGCTGGCATTCCACAAGCGTGCGCCGTCCAGAAAGGTCGCCAGACCGAGTTCACGCGCCACCCCGCAGATGTCCAGCACCAGGGCTTGCGGCACCACCACACCGCCGGCACGGTTGTGGGTGTTCTCGATCTCCACCAGCGTCGTGCTCGGGAAAATCGCAAAGTTGCGCGGTTTCATGGCCGCGCGCAGTTCATCAGCTGTGAACAGGCCGCCCTGGCCGATTTCATGGACCTGCACGCCGGCGTTGGCCGCCGCGCCGCCCACTTCGTGCCAGGCGGCGTGCGATTCGCGGCTGGCCACCACTTCGTCACCGGGCCGCGTCAGCGTGCGCAAGGCGACCTGGTTGGCCATCGTGCCAGTCGGCAGCCACAGCGCGGCTTCTTTGCCCAGCAATTCGGCCATGCGCGCCTGCAGCCGGTTGGTGCTGGGGTCTTCGCCGTACTGGTCGTCGCCCACGGGGGCGGCGGCCATGGCGGCACGCATGGCGTCGGTGGGGCGGGTGACGGTGTCGGAGCGGAGGTCAATCAGCAGATCAATCAGCAGCGTCATGAAACTCAGCCTTTGCCTGCCATGCCCAGCCTCTCAATCGTCAGCTTCTCGGCCGCAAAGGTCTCGCGCGCAAACTTGGTGTAGGCCTCGGTGCCCATGTAGATCACCGACTGGTCGAACTTGTCCAGCGTGGACAGAACGGCC
>JAYSYB010000232.1:0-5792 GCA_043716775.1 Rubrivivax sp. | reverse complement strand
GCCTCCTCAGATAACGCTTCCTGGGAGATTCCGCGCACCTCGTTTACCCCAGATCGCTAGCATTCATGCGGGTTCCCGGGCTTTTGCAGGGCAGACTATCTAAGACATCGCCTTGCAAAGAATGTTTTTGCAGCAACTGCAGAACATGGCGCTGATCAGACCTCAATCCAGTGGAAACCCAGACATTTTTCGGGGCAGCTTCGTAGAGAGCCGAGTACTCCGGATCGGTTCTCACCGGGTAACGCGCTACCAGATGACAGCTCGGGCAGCCGTACAAGTAGCCACCCGGCCATGCCGGCACCAAGGGCTGGCCTGCAAATTCATCAGCAGCCGGAATTCGGCCGAATGATCGCAAACGAACCTCACCACATTGGCGACAAGCGTAATTGGACACCATACTCCCCCCCATGGGATGAACTTCTTCGGTAACGCCGACGGTCAGTTCCTTCGACGAAAAACTGCGTCGGCCTGCAAGATTTCGCCGGTTGAAGGATCGCAAAACATGGGCTCTATGCTCGTCATGACGTATCCTAAGGTACGCATGTGCTCGTGCATTTCTTTGAAGAGAACCTGATTCTCGTAAAGGGGGACAAACGATACTTCCATCTCGATAGCGTTGATCCATTTTAGGGATTGCGCGCCCCCGTCAAGCACGCTCTTCTCAAAGCCTTGGGTATCAATCTTTAGATAGACATGAAGATCTTGGAGTTTCAGTTCCGCGGCCAATATGTCAAGGGTAGTGACGACAATCTCCTCGGATCCGACATAGCACGAGTCGGGTGCCGACTCCCGATGCTTTTGAAGCATTTCCAGCAGTGAACTGCTCTGCGTGTTATTAGATATATTAATAGTGGCCTTGCCAGGCACAGCGCCAAGCGCGGCTTGAACCGGTTTCCACCGAGGATCGTCAGCAGCTTTTCGTTCAAGTATCTCAAACGCAGATTTCAGTGGTTCCACCGAAATGATGGGGTCGGTGTATTTCACATGTTGCCGAAGAAACTCCGCAAATTGACCTTCGTTCGCGCCAACGTCGAATACTAGATCGACTTTCAGTTCTCTGAATAGTTTTCGCTTGCGCGAAATCGCCTGCGTGAAGTCGAGTGCACTGACCTGATAAATATCTAGATCCCAGCGGTGCAGCATAGATCGAATAGAATTTTTAATAGCGCTCAATTGGCCTCCAGCTGACCTTCTCTGAAACGTGGGCAGTAGCGTTCTTCATATGCTGAGATTTTTCCTAAAATTCCAGTACGCATTTTTTACAACAGCAAACGGCACCGCCAAGCTGCTAGGACGCGACAGCCAAAGCTGCAACATCCGACGTGCCACCGTCCTCTGAAATGCGGTATCCAAGGTCGCCGAGCTCAAGCCCGTTGCTGCATAGTCGGCCACAACCAAGTCAACCCACTGCGTGCGGATCTGTGCGAACGCTCGTTGCGCAAAATGCCAGTCGGCCCAAAGCTCGTATCGCAAGTCGTATACCCCGAGCTGGGTAAACAGAACCGTCCGCGTAAAGATCGCTTGATGGCAAATGTTCTGGCCCATCAAACGGGCCAAAGTGAACGGGCCGCCGTACCGTGCACCGTCGGCCACCATGGCGTTCGGGCCGAGAACGCGCACATCACCGTAGACCAATTGGGCTGAGGTCGTTCGCAGGGTCCGTGCCATTTGCGCCAGGGTATCTGGCGCATGCAACTTGTCGTCGCTGCCCAGCACCAAGACCCAGCGGCCCCGACAAGCAGCTATCGCCAGATTGATGGCGTCATAAACGCCGCGGTCCGGGCGGGAAAGCAGCGTCAACGATGGCAGGCAAGCGCGGTACGACTCAGCAACCGCCAGCGTCGTGTCAGGCGAAGCACCATCCGACACCACCACCTCGAAGTCGCGTTCGGTTTGGACGACCAGAGAATCCAGGGCACCTCGCATCCAGGCGGCGCTTTTGAATGTGGGCAGGATCACCGAAATCAGCCGCTCTGTGACCTGTGGTGCGCCGGGGCTGGTCGTGCCGTGCATCACGTAACCTTCTGGTGCGCTGGCTCAGGCCAGGCCAAGACACCGCGCCCTGCAGTTCGCACAGCCACGGCCAGCAGGCGTTCCAAAGCATGGGCCAAGGTGCCTTCGGTCTGGCCCATTTCGATGGGGAAGTCCTGCATGTCCAGACTGCTCGAACGCAGCAGGTTGAAGGCTTCGGGTTTGAACCAAAACATCGTCCCGGCGAAAAACGATGTGCGCGCATCAAGTGCATTCAGCCCCAGACGGCCCGCCACTCGCATTGCAATGCGTCGGTTCTTTTCCCACGCATTCGACGGCATCAAAAGTTTCTCGGAAGCTGCGGGGCCAATCATCGCTAACGCCGGTTCATGTTGCAACCGGTCCAGGATGGCCTGCACGTTTCCGCTGCTGCCCAGCAGGGCGTGCAGCAGTTCATCGCGCCACGCATCACCACCCGTCATGTGCGGGCTGCGCTTGCCGTGTAATTTGCACACGGCCTGATAGCCATCCAGGGCGCCACTGCGCAGCCATGCCAACCAGGGCGCCACATCGCGCCCGCGGTTGGGTACTGGCATGAAGCGGACGCGGGGGCAATCACGCACGATGGCCTGCCAGGCATCCGTCGTCGCGAAGCTGGGTACGCTGACATACAGATCCCAAAGCACCGGTATGTGGCGCAATTGCGCCCACAGCGACGGCCACAACTCGGGATAGAAAAGATGCAGACAAACGGCGACCGGTGCACGCGGCGTCGGTGCACCAGCCGTCGACTGAAGCGGCAAGTGCTGCCAGCGCCCAGGCTCGAGTGGCTGCAGTGCCAGCGCAACCAGGGCATCGGCCGCCAGGCTGCCATGACCATGAACAACAAACCAGTCGCGCAAGATGACAGGGTCGATCACAGGGTGCGGCGGCAGGCTTTGCGCGGGCAGGGTTGCGAAACGTTCAGGCAGGTGCCAAGGCGCGCATTGCCCCGAGTCTTCGGCCGGGTACTGAAGGCCGAGCGGCGCGCACAGGGCTTCGGCAGAAGCCAGTCGCTGAAAGTCACTAGGCGGCATGCGCGCCCATCGCTGCCGACGACGCCATTGCCCCTGCAACCAGCCGATCAAAGCCAACCACGGCGTGGCTGCGCGGCTGCGCTCATAGCGCAGGCATGCGCCAGCATCACGCCAAGAGGACCAGCGCTCGGCCGTACGCATCAGCTTTGAAGACGGCTGGCAATTTCTTTATAGAGCGCCAGAGTGCGCCTGCGCGCTAGCAGCCACAGGCTCGCCGGATAGCCGATGGTGCCCACGACGATGCACAGAAGCAGCCGCACGACCGACGACTGATCGCGGAGCAAATACGATGCGCCGGCCATCAGAAGACCGGTTGCGATGGCAGCCCATGCCCACGGCAACAGGTCGATCAGCAAAAGGCCGAAACTGGCGCGGGCCTGTCGCGCGGCGACATAGGTCGATGTCATCAGCGAGACGACGCCCACCGCCGCATAGCCCACGGCCACACCCGTTACGCCGAACTGGGTACCGAACAGCAGCGCCACGGCATAAGCCAGCGCACTGATCACCGTAATACGCAGCATCAGGTCAGCTCGGCCTAGCGCCATCAGAACGGTGCTGCTGGTGGTCGCGACGGCCTGCACCGACATCAGGACGCACAAGACCTGGAATGGCACGATGGACGGCGACCAGCGCTCGCCGAACACCACCGGTATCAAATCAGGAGCTGTCGCTATCGCACCGGCCATCACCGGCCAAGCTAAGACGGCAATGGCTGAAGTGGCCTTGAACCAGGCTTCGCGTAATGCACGCGCGTCTTCTTTCAATGCAGACAAGGTGGGGAAAAGAACCCGCACGATGACAGAGCTGATTTGAAAAACCACCACGCCTGTCAGCCCCGTGGCCATGCCGTAGAAGCCGACCGCTGCAGCGCCAAGCACGCGGCCGATGATCAGGACAGGCAAATTTCTGGCCACGAAATCAATGAAGTTGTGGGCCAGCAGGTTGTTGGAGAAATGCAGCAGTGGCCGGATATCAGCGAAGTCGAAACGACGCGCAGGCAGCCACCGCGAATAGGTCAGCATCATGCCGCCGGTGACGAGATTTCCCACCAGCGGTTGCAGCGCCAGCGACCAGACACCCAGGCCGGCTGCCGCGGCTGCAACGGTGGCCAGCGCCGCGGCGATGCTTCCGGTGACTTGCGCGGCGGTCAGATGCTTGAATTGAAGACGCTGCGTCAACAAAGACTGCGGCACCACCATGCCAGAACTCAGCAGCATGTTCAAAGCCAGCGGCATCAGCAGCGGCGTGATGCCCGTGGCGCGAAAGTACAACTCGAGCACAGGGCCGCTGGCCAACAGGCCGACACCGACAACCAGGCCTATCGCCAGATTGGCCCAGAAGCAACTGTTTAAAACCGACGGCTTGGTCGTTTGTTGCTGGATGATGGCGGAGCCGAACCCAAAGGCCGCAAACAACTGCGCCAATTCAGCCGCCATGTAGGTCATGGTGAACAGGCCAAAGTCTGACGGGGCGAGCAGCCGGGCCAGCAGCACCGACGTGCCGAACGAGACGGCCAAACGCACCATCTGTCCACTGCCGAGCCAAGCGACGCCACGAACCGCTTTGGCACCCAGGTCCTGCGTCAAGGAATGCTCCCGGCGGCGCACGGCGCCTCGGGGGCGCCAATTGCCTTTGTGTCGGTCTCGGTCAATGCGTCGCCAATGTTCGGTGGAACGTTGCACGTTGATCGGCAGGGAGCACCTCACTCACATATGCATCAATCATCCCGCCCTTGTTCTTCGACACGAAGTGCAGGCATGAAAACTTGAAGCGCTGCCAGGCCGTCAAACCGCCGGCATTGCGCAGTTCGTCCGGGTACATCATGAACCACGTCATCCAGACTTTCAGGCCCAGGCGCCTTGCGAAATACATGGCGGCCATGTCTTCGACGCCGACCTCGCCTTGCTTCAACAATTGCGTCAATTCGTGTTGCTTCAGCAAGGCCAGCACCCTCTTTGCCGCGTGCACGCGGAAGAAATAGGCGCCGCCCTGGCAGTATTCGAAATCGACGAAATGGCCGTCGCCGATGAAGTCGGCTTCGCTGCGCTCGACGGCGCGGAAGATGCGGCTGTTGAAGAAGAACACGTCAGAGTCGACACGGGCCACGATGTCGTCTTCGTGGGCACCTTCGATGGCCATGGCGTACGCCTTCCAGATCCAGCCGATCTGTTCAGCGCCCCAGCCCATGCTCTTGGGCCAGGGAATCACGCGCAAGCCCGGCACCAGTGCGCGCAGCACGTCGGCCTGCGCTTCGGAAATCGGCATGTCGTTGTCGTTGAAGACCAGCACCTCGTACTTCACGTCGCGCACCGTTTCGACCAGACTGTGCAGCGCGCAATACAGGTAGGCGAAGTAGGAATGACAGCTGAAATAACACAGGCGGAAAGTCGGTTGCCGCGCCGGCGTGCGCCGCAGCAGTTGGCTGCGCTGCCAGGTTTGCCGCACGAATTGCGGTGCCTGCCGCACGCGGATGGGAAGGGCTCTGGGCATGGTTCCGGTCACTTCCTGTTGGGGCCAATAGGCGGGAACGGCGGGGTCGGCGGGATCGGTGAGCCACCGCGCGGCAGGTAGCGTGTCGGCGGTCGCAGCGCGGGCGGCATGGGCGCGCCAGCCGCTGCAACCGCAGGGCCTGCGGCCGTTACCTTGTTGGCCATGACGTACAGCGCGATAGCGGTTATCGCCATCACGTTGTAGGGCAGGTCGAAATAGGCCACGCTCAGGAACGCGCCCGACACCGCGAAG
>JAYSYB010000231.1:0-1834 GCA_043716775.1 Rubrivivax sp. | reverse complement strand
CTGGAAAGTGCGGATGCCGCGGGCGGCGCGGGCAACATGATCAGCGGTGCGCTGGAAGCCGCCGGTTCGGCCGACGAGGCGGCGGTGGTCGTGGTGCCAGTGGTCGCCATTTTCCTGATCGGCTGCGCGGTGTTCTTTGGCGCCGGTTCGCTGGTGCTGATGTATTTTGGCTGGGAAACTTTGCTAACCGTGGCGGTCGAATTGGCGTTTTCCTATGCCTCCGCCCGCGTGGCGGTGCGGGTGGTACGTGAAGGCTGGCTGAGCGCCGCCCTGCGCCTGACCTGGAAACCCTTGCTGGGCGCAGTGGTGTGCGCCGTGCTACTCGGCGCGACACTTGACCATTTCGTGCCCGCCGCGCATTCGCTCCCGCAGGCGCTGCGGCTGGTCAGGGTGCAATTCCAGCCATAGTCAGCACAGCTTGGCCTTACCAGGAAGTCGTTTTTTTGATAGCGCGCGTTCTTCATTTGTTGGGAATCAATACAAACCGCTAACCCGCGCCTTCAGCCGTGTCAGCCCCAGCAGCGCGTCGGTGTAGGGCGTATCGACCTTCGTCAGCCCGCCCAGCTCCCGCACCACCGTCACCAGCGCGTCGAGTTCCAGCGCCTTGCCCGCCTCGACATCTTGCAGCATCGACGTTTTAAACGCGCCGAGCTTGCGGGTGATCTGGTGCCGGTCTTCAGGCTGCTGGTCAATCGTGATGCCGATGCGCTTGCCGATTTCCTTGGCCTCCAGCATCACCTGCGAGATGAAGCCGCGCAACAGATCGTCATTCATGATCAGGTCGGTGGTGGCGCCGGTCAGCGCGCTGATCGGATTGACGGTCATGTTGCCCCACAGCTTGAACCAGATGTCCTTTTGAATCTGTTCGGACACCAGCGCTTCAAATCCGGCTTTGTCCAACAGGCCTGCGAGTTGCTGCACACGGTCGGTTTTCTTGCCCGACGGCTCGCCCACGATGAGCCGGTTGCCGAAGTGGTGGCGCACCAGCCCCGGTTCATCGCTAGAACAGCTGGCATGCACCACGCAGCCGATGATGTGGCGGACAGGCAAGGCACCGGCCAGCGCGCCGTCCGGGTCGATCGATGCCAGGCGCGTGCCGGCCAGCGCACCGCCGAAGCCCTGCAAAAACCACCACGGCACGCCGTTCATGGCCGTCATGACGATGGTTTGCGGCCCCAGCAGCGGTCCGATCTGACGCGCCACGGCGGGCAGCGACGGCGCCTTGACAGCCAGCACCACCAGGTCCTGCACGCCCAGCCCGGCCGGTGTGTCGCTGGAGGCCACAGCCTGCGACGTGATGTCCTTGCCGTCGTGCAGGCGCAGTCCGTGCAGCTGCAGCGCGTCGAGCGTGGCGCCGCGCGCCACCATGCTGACGCTGCAGCCGGCGCGCGCCAGCCCGTGGCCAATCCAGCCGCCAATGGCGCCTGCGCCGTAAATGCACACTTTCATCCGTTGAGCCCAGGTTTGATCGGCAGACGCCGCAGCATGCGAAGCGCCCAGCGCGAGTACTCACCGAGGGATGAAAGTAGCCTCCGCTCCATACCAGCATGGGCCGCGGAACCGGCTTTGCCGGGCCGCAGGCGCAGCGGCCCCCTAGGGGGGCAGCGCAGTACGCGAAGCGACAAGCGTGGGGGCTTCATTCCTAGCCTTCCGGGGTAAAGCCCACTGCCTTGACCAGCGGCCCCCAGCGTTCGGTGTCAGCCTTGAGCATGCCGGCCAGCTGCGCCGGCGAGGTGGGCAGGACTTCCAGGTAAGACACGGCCAGGCCGTCAATCACCTCTTGCGTCGCCAGGGCCGACCTGATCGCGGCATTGAGGCGCTGCACCACTTCCTG
>JAYSYB010000024.1:0-2536 GCA_043716775.1 Rubrivivax sp. | reverse complement strand
TCACGCCAGCGTTGCGCCCTTGCCCGGTGAGGCCGTGGTCCGCAAACTGGCGTCAAGTGCTTTCGAAGACACCGCACTCGGCGCCACGCTGCAGCGCCTGGGCGCAAGGCAACTGCTGGTGTGCGGGCTGCAGAGCGAGTTCTGCGTCAGCAACACCAGCAAATCCGCGTTGGCGCTGGGCTATGCGGTGCGGGTGGCGCAAGACGGCCACAGCACATGGCCCAGCAACGGCCAATCGTCGCAAGCCATTTCCGACGCGGTCAATGCGGAGCTGCTGGCGCTGGGGGCCACGGTGGCGCCCACGGCCAACCTGGTGGCTTCATTGCGAGCCTGAGCACAGCCCTGCTCAAGATTCAACCCGCCGAGACGATCGACACGCTTTTCACGGGCCCGTGGAGCTTTTGGGCTGGAGCCTCCGTCCCCGCAAGCGGGGGGTCGTTGCGGGCGCGCGCTGCGCAAGGCCGGCGCTGGATGCGGGGATACTCGCGCTCATCAACAGTGCACGACCGCCTGAAGACGGTTGACGAGGAAAAATCGATGACGCGCGGATGGATGTTCGTGGCTTTGATGGTGTGCGTCGGGTGGTGCCTGGGCACTGGCCCGGCGGTGGCGCAGACCACCTGGCTCGCCGGGCCTGCGGGTTCGGCGATGAGCGTGGCCGACGCGGTGCTGAAGGCACAGGACGGCGACACCATTGAGCTGCTGTCGGGCGAATACAGCGGCGGCCTTGTCATTGAGCAGCGCAGGCTCACTTTTCGCGGCATGGCGGGCGGCAAACCGCCGGTCATCAAGGGCAATGGCAAGCCCGGCAGCAGCAAGGGCCTTTGGACGGTTCGCGGTGGTCAGGTCACTTTGCAGAACCTCGAATTCCGCGGCGCCCGTGGTGCCGACGGCAGCGGTGCCGGCATTCGCCAAGAAGGGGGTGATCTGAGCATCGAACGCTGCATCTTCTTTGACAACGAACACGGCATCTTCAGCATCAACGACGACAAGGCCACGCTGCGCATCAACGCCAGCGCCTTTGGCATGGCACCCAAGGTGATGGGCGGTTTGCAGCATGTGCTCAACGTCGGGCGCATCGCCAAACTGGACATCACCGGCAGCCGTTTTCAGCAGGGTTTTGAGGGCCACCTGATCCGCACCCGGGCGCGCGAAAACATCATCAGCTACAACTTCATCCACGACGGGGTGCGTGGCGGCGCGTCGTACGAGATCGACATCGCCAACGGCGGCCTGGCCACGGTAATCGGCAACGTCATCGGACAGGGCGCCGATGCACAGAACCCGGTGCTGCTGGCCTACGGTTCGGAAGACCGCGCGTGGGACAAGAACGTGCTGCTGGTGGCCCACAACACCTTCGTCAACTACGGCTGGTTTCCGGCCTGGGTGATGCGTGTCCTCCGCCACAACTTGCCGGCGGATACCGAGGTCATCGGCGTCAACAACCTGGTCGTCGGCCCGGGTGTCTTCACCTTCGGCGCCAACGGTTTTTTTGAGGGCAACCGCAACGCGACGTGGGGCATGGTGCGCGACATCGAGACCTACGCTTTCGAGCTGCCGGCCGGTTCCATCTGGCGCACGAGCGGCATTGACCCGCGCAAGGTCAAGGGCCGCGACCTGTCACCCAAGGCTGAATTCGAATGGCCCGTGGGCACGCGCGCTTTGAAGCCTGGCGGCACTAGCTGGGCGCCGGGGGCTTACCAGCGCTGAAGCGTCGCCCGAGGCGGCAGCGGAGTGAGCGGCGGAGTGAGCGGCAGTAGGATCGACGATCTCTGTTTCCCGAGTGCCCGCATGGATCCCAAGCAGTCCCACCCCGACACCATCGCCGCGCAAGCCCTGGGCTGGATCGACGAGAAGACACGCGCCGTCACGCCGCCGATCCACGTCTCTACCACCTACCTGCGCGACGCCGACAACCAGTACCGCTCAGGCCGTGTCTATGCGCGCGCGGACAACCCCGCCTTCGACCAGGCCGAAGCCGTCATCAACGCGCTCGAAGGCGGCCAGCAGGCGCTGCTGTTTGCCAGCGGCATGGCGGCGGCCACGGCGCTGTTCCAGGCCTTGCAGCCGGGCGACCACGTGCTGGCGCCGAAGGTGATGTACTGGTCGCTGCGCAACTGGCTGACGACATATGCCACCGAGTGGGGCCTGCAGGTTGAGCTCATCGACATGACGAGCCCCGCTGCCGTGCAGGCTGCGGTGCGCCCGGGCAAGACCAAACTGGTGTGGATCGAGACGCCTGCCAACCCCTTGTGGACCGTCACCGACATCGCGGCCACGGCAAAGATTGCGCACACTGCGGGCGCGTTGCTGGCGGTGGATTCCACCGTTGCCACGCCGCTGCTGACGCGGCCGCTGGCGCTGGGCGCCGACATCGTGATGCACGCTGCGACGAAGTACCTCAATGGGCACTCCGACCTCATCGCCGGCGTGCTGGTGGTGCGGGAGGGCGCTGCAGACGGCGTGCATTGGCAGCGTGTGCGCAAGGTGCGCGCGCAGTTGGGCGGCACGCTCGGCTCCTTTGAAGCGTGGCTGC
>JAYSYB010000230.1:0-5809 GCA_043716775.1 Rubrivivax sp. | reverse complement strand
CGATGTCGTAGTCGCCGCCCTTGACGTACAGATCGGGTTTGCAGACAGCCAGCAGCGCCAGCGGCGTGGCTTCGTCAAACAGCAGCAAGGCGTCCACTGCTTCCAGCGCGCCCAGCACGCAGGCGCGGTCCAGCTCAGGGTTCAGTGGCCGGTCGGCACCCTTGCCCAGGCCGCGCGCCGACGCGTCGCTGTTCAGCCCCAGCACCAGGCTGGCGCCCAGCGCACGCGCGGCCACCAGGTAGCTGACGTGGCCGCGGTGCAGGATGTCGAAGACACCGTTGGTAAACACCATGGGCCGCGGCAATCGGGCCAGCGCCGCGGTGTCTTTGCGCTGCATCAGCTTGCGCAACAGGTTGACGTCAGCCGCTGTCATGATGCCGCTCACGTTGAAAGTTCTGCGTGGTGCACCGCCGCCGTGCCGAAGCGTGACACCACGATACCGGCAGCGCGGTTGGCAAAGGGCGCCGCGTCGCGCAGCAGCATGCCGGCGGCCATCAGCGCGGCCAGCGTGGCGATGACGGTATCGCCAGCGCCGGTGACGTCAAAGACTTCGCGCGCTTCGGTGGGCAGGCGCAGGTGGCCGCTGCCATCAAAGAGGCTGATGCCTTCTTCAGAACGCGTCACCAGCAACGCGTCCACACCCAGTCGTTGGCGCAAGGCCTGGCTGCGGTCGGCCAGGTCAGCTTCGTCGGCCCAGGTGCCCACCACCTGCGCCAGTTCACTGCGGTTGGGCGTGATGGCGGTGGCGCCTGCATAACGGCTGAAGTCGCTGCCCTTGGGGTCCACCAGCACGGCCTTGCCGGCGGCACGGGCCTGTTCGATCATCTGGCCGACGTGTGTCAGACCGCCCTTGCCGTAGTCGGACAGCAGCACCAGGTCATGCTTGGGCAGGAGTCGCTCGTAGTCGGCCAGCATGAGCTGCAGCACTTCGTGGTCGGGCTTGTTTTCAAAGTCGATGCGCAGCAGCTGCTGGGCGCGGCCGATGACGCGCAGCTTCACCACCGTCTGCAACTGCGCGTCGGTGCCCAGCACGGCGGCTACGCCCTGCTGCTGCAGCAGTTGGCGCAGGCTGCGCCCGGCGTCGTCGTCGCCCACCACGCTCAACAGCGTGCAGGCGGCACCCAGCGTCTTGACGTTCATCGCCACGTTGGCCGCACCGCCCAGGCGGCTTTCTTCGCGCGAAACCCGCACCACGGGCACCGGCGCTTCGGGCGAGATGCGCTCGACGCTGCCGAACCAGTAGCGGTCCAGCATGGCGTCGCCTACCACCAGCACGCGGGCCTGGGCCAGCCGGCCTGGGCTCGGCAGGGTGCCTTTCATACCGGCCGTACCGGTCATGCCAGGCCCAGCGCCTGTTCGATCTGGCTGCACCAGCAGTGGCCGACAAAGATGTGGGCTTCCTGGATGCGGGCGGTGGTGTTGCTCGGGATGATCAGTGCGTCGTCGCACAGCGCGGCCAGCTTGCCGCCTTCGCGCCCCAGCAGTCCGATGGTGACCACGCCGCTGTCCCTGGCGGCCTGCGCCGCGCGCAGCAGGTTGGACGAATTGCCGGATGTGGAGATCAACACCAGGCCGTCGCCAGCGCGTCCGAGGGCGCGCACCTGGCGTTCAAAGATGGCGTCAAAGCCATAGTCGTTGCCGATGCAGGTGAGCGCAGAGCTGTCGGTGGACAGCGCCAGGCCCGCCAGCGGGCGGCGGTCATTGACCAGGCGGCCAGTAAGTTCTGATGCCAGGTGCTGGCTGTCGGCGGCCGAGCCGCCGTTGCCGCAGAACATGATCTTGCCGCCGCTGCGCAGCAGGTCCGCAAGCCGTTGGCCGATGCGCTCAGACGCGGGCTGCAGGTCCTGCAGCGCGGCAAACAAGGCGCGGTGCTCGGCGAGCGCAGTGCTGAAAAGGTCTTGGGGCATCGGCAAACGGCTTGGATGGCGGGTATGGCGGCGGGGGGTGGCCGGCGGTGGTGCTGAACTGGCGAATAATGATGCGATTCTGCCATTGCACCCCAGCAGCGCCGCCTTCGCAGCGCCTGCCGCTGCAGCCACCCGCTGTGGCCAATAAGCCGCCGCCACCAAGCTCGATGACACGACATCCCCTTCCACGCGCCGACGAGCTTATCGCCCTTCAGGACATGCTGCTGATTTGGCCAGGCTGGCCAGCCAGCCAGCCGCCGCCACGCGTTGAAGGCCTGTGGACCTGGGTGCAGGCCAACCACCGCAACAACAGCCTGCTGTGGGCCGAAGAGGACCTGGCGCGCCGCACGACGGTGGGTGACGCGGAAATCGCCGCCAACAAGCGTGCCATCGACGGCTACAACCAGGCCCGCAACGACGCCACCGAAAGGGTGGACGAGCTGCTGCTGCTGGCGCTGGGTGTGGTGGATGAAGCATCGGCCCGCAGCGACGCCGCATGGGCCCCCGCGCCAATGGGCGCGCGCCTGAACAGCGAAACCGCCGGCAGCATGATCGACCGGTTGTCGATCATGTCGCTCAAGTTGAAAGCCATGCAGGCACAGACTGAACGCACCGACGTGCATGAAGCGCACCGCGTCGCCAGCCGCGTGAAGCTGGCGCGGCTGCAGCAACAGCGCAGCGACTTAGGCGCCTGCCTGGACGCGCTGCTGGCCGAAACGGCCGCCGGCACGGCCTTCTTCAAGGTCTACCGGCAGTTCAAGATGTACAACGATCCGCAGTTGAACCCGCAGCTCGTCAAAGAACGCCAGAAACCTTGAGCCCGCCTCGCGTCCTGATCGTCAAGACATCGTCGATGGGCGACGTCGTGCATGCCTTGCCGGTGGTCAACGACATTCACGCCCACTACCCCGGCGCGGTGATCGATTGGTTGGTGGAAGCGCCTTTTGCAGCCATCCCGCAGATGCACCCGGGCGTGCGCCGCGTGCTGCCGATGTCCTGGCGCAAGTGGCGGGGCCAACTGTGGCGCGGCGACACCTGGCACGCCATGCGCGCGCTGCGCGACACCTTGCGCAGCGAGGCCTACGACCTGGTGCTGGACCTGCAGGGCCTGCTGAAAAGCGCGCTTTGGGCCCGCCAAGCCGGCGTGCGGGTGGCCGGCTATGACAAGCGCAGCATCCGCGAACCCGCAGCCACTTGGCTGTACCAGCGCACGGCGGCGGTGGCGTTGGACCAGCACGCCGTGCAGCGCTGCCGGGCTCTGGCCGCCGCGCACCTGAACTACGCCATGCCGACCATCGCCGCCGACTTTGGCCTGCGTGCGGCGGCCCCGGTCTGGAAGCCGCGTTGGCCGTCGTATGGGCTGATCATCCCCAACGCCAGCCGACAGGAAAAGTTCTGGCCCGAAAGGCACTGGGTGTCCGTGGGCAACCGCATGCTGGAACTGGGTTTGACGCCGGTGGTCAGCTGGGGCAGGCCCGAAGAACAGACGCTGGCCGAGCGCATCGCCGCCAGCTGCGAAGGCGATGTGCCGCCGTTCCTGAAGGTGGGCGAGATGGCCTCGGTGCTGGCCAGTGCGCAGCAAGTGGTGGGGCTGGACACCGGCTTCACGCACCTGGCCGCCGCTCTGGGCCGTCCGACGCTGGGCATCTATTGCGACCACGAGCCGGGCCTGGCTGGCATCACGGGCCCGGGCCGCGTGGCCAGCATCGGCGGCAAGGGGCAGGTGCCTTCGCGGGCGGAAGTGCTGGCGCTGTTTGAGCAGCAGTTGGGCCGCTGAAGGCCCGGGGTCACAACGCGTCGATGCGTTGGGGGGGATAACTGTCCCAGTTCAAGCAACCCGGGCACTGCCAGAAGTAGTGCTGCGCCTCAAAGCCACAGGCCGCACAACGGTAGCGCTGCAGCGGCCGTGCAGCGCGGGCCACAGCGTCGCGCAGGGCGGCACGGGCTTCGTCGGTCCAGTCCTCGGGGGCCACTGAAAACAGCAACTGCGCCGCCGACAGCGTGGGGTGTGCCTTCAGGTGCGCCAAGAGCCGCGGCAGGCGGTCGGCCGGGGCCGAGCCGTCCACCAGCTGCAGCGCCTGCAGCAGTTCAATGGCTGGCATGTTCTGCACGGCGGCCTCCAGCGCCTGCTGCGCGACTGTGGCCTGGCCGCTGGCCAGGGCCGACGCGGCATAGTCGGGTGCCACCAGCAAAAACGCCGCCGGCTGCTGGGCGCGCAGCAAGTCCCACGCCTTCAAGGCACCGGCGTGGTCGCCCAGGCGGCGCAGGCGCTGCCCCGCCAACACCTGTGGGCGCGGCGACTGAGGAGCAGCCTGGCGCGCGCGTGCAAGCGCAGCTTCGGCTTGTGCGGCGTTGCCTTTGGCGTCGGCCTGCTCAGACAGTTCGCATTCGTAGTGCGCGATGCGTGCGGCAAAAGCACCGGTGCCCTGCGCTTCCAGCCGCCTCGCCACGAGGGCGGCCTGCGGCCAGTCGCGCGAGCGTTCGTACAGTGACAGCAGCGCCAACTGCGCTTCGCCGTCGAAGGACGTGCCCTCCAACGCGCGCCAGGCGGTCTCAGCGCGGTCGAATAGGCCGGCCTTCATGTAGTCCTGCGCCAGCGCCAGCTGGGCGCGGCTACGTTCGCCGGCCTTGAGATCCGCGCGGTCCAGCAAGTGCTGGTGCACGCGCACGGCGCGCTCGAATTCGCCGCGACGACGAAACAGGTTGCCCAGAGCAAAGTGCAGTTCGGTGGTGTCGGGGTCGTCCTGAACCGCGCGGATGAAGGCGTCGATGGCTTCGTCCTGCTGTTCATTCAGCAGCAGGTTCAGGCCCTTGAAGTAGGCGCGTGGCGAGTCGTCGCGCTCGCGCTTGAGCTGGCGCAGGTCCAGGCGCGACGCCATCCAGCCCAGCGCAAACACCACGGGCAGGCCAATCAGCAGCCATTGCAGTTCAAATTCCATGCAGGGCTTGGTTCATGGACCGACGCGGGGTGGATGTTCTGCACTGAATTCCAAAGGCAGCACGGACGTGGGCGGCGGTGTCGCCGGCGCCACTGCTTCCACAGGAGCCAAGCGCCGGGTGAGGCGCCAGCGCCGCCACAGGTCGGGCAGCATGGCCAGCACACCCACCGCGCAACCAGCGGCAAAGGCGGCGAGCACGACGATGACCATCGGCGCCTGCCACTGCACACCAAAGAACCAGCGCACGCTGGCCGTCTGCTGGTTGTTCAGCGCAAAGGCAAACAGCGTGAAGAAGATGAAGGCCCGAAGCAGCCAGGAGATGAGGCGCATGCGACGCCGATTTTACGGTCGGGCTGCAGGCCGATTCGGCGCTGTGGCCGTACTGTGGCGTTAGCGCTTCAATAGTCGGCGGGCGGCGCCGGCGCCTGGGCGTCGACCGCTTCGCGCAGCGCCTTGCCGGGCTTGAAATGGGGCACGAGTTTTTCAGGGATCGTGACCTGCGCACCGCTGCGCGGGTTGCGGCCCACACGCGGCGGGCGGCGGTTGATGCTGAAGCTGCCGAAGCCGCGAATTTCGATGCGGTGGCCACGCGCCAGTGCGTCGGACATGGCGTCGAGGATGGTCTTGACGGCGAATTCGGTGTCGCGCTGCGTGAGCTGCGAGAAGCGTTCGGCCAGGCGGGTGACGAGGTCGGAGCGGGTCATCGTGGGTCGGCCGGGTGCAGCAGAGCGAAGGGCCTGACAGGACCCAACAGGGCCCAGCGGGAACCCCGCCTGGCCCTTGCAGGCCAGGCGGGCGGGACAACTTACTCGTTGCCCTTGTCGAGCTTGGCGCGCAGCAAGGCGCCCAGGCTCGTGGTGCCGGCGTTTTCACGCTCGTTGCTTTGCGACAGCTTCTGCATGGCCTGCTGCTCGTCGGCGTTGTCCTTGGCCTTGATGGACAACTGGATCGAACGCATCTTGC
>JAYSYB010000229.1:0-5839 GCA_043716775.1 Rubrivivax sp. | reverse complement strand
ATGTTCATGTGGGATTGACTCTTCTGTGGTTGCGGAGTAAGCGGGACGAACTGCAATGAGCAAGCGCCGGGCCACCTTTGAAGGATTGGGACCTGGCGCCCCGGTCCGCAGGCACGACATCACGAAACAAGTTTTTACAGACGCCCACCAATTCACGGTCAGTCACCCGCTGACGGCAGCGCCAGGGCCGGTGCGCGGAGGCGTCTTACGGCCTCCGCAGACCGTGTCAATTCCACCGACGTGCGGAAGTGCCGGCGCGACCCGCCGCCGGCCGCCGGCATGTGCTGTCGGCGGGCCGCAGCCGCTCTTGCGCAGCCGCTCTTGTGCTGGCGCCTGCCCGCAAAAGCCGCCACCGCCTGTCGCCGGTGACACACCGGCAGCTGCAAGCGTTCGCTTGCGGCCCTTGCCGGCCCCGACAGCCTGCTTGGCCAGCGCGTCAACCGCACGGCAGGTCAGGACATCGTCGCCAGCCCGGCCACGGCCTGCATCGCCGCTTCTTGCGCCTGCACCACGATGCGATCTTTCCATTCCGCCGTGTTGGTGTAGAAGGCGTCGCGGAAGCGCTGCTTCACCGCCGCGCGGGCCGCGGCCGAGGCTTCGGGGTGGTTCTCCATCCACTGTTCTGCGCGCAGGGCGTGAATGACTTCAGCCATCGGCACGGTGCCGTATTCCAGTGCCATGGCCGTGTACTCGGCCTGTGGGCACTCTTCATAAACGCTGAAGGACATCAGGCCGGTGAGCTGTGCGCTGGCCGACGAGCCGTCGTACATCGACGTGACCCCGGGCCCCCACCAGGCTCGGGCACGGGCCAGCGCAGTGGCTTCGTTCCTGCAGGCGAAGATGCGCTCACCATGGCCACTGGGCCCCAGCCCTGTGTGCAGGTCGATCCAGGCCAGCCGCGCGCAGCGGCGGCCATGTTGCTGCAGCACATGGCGCAGCGTCTGCTGGCTCCATGTGGGCGTATGGCCGCCGAAGAACAGGCCCTGTGGGTGGCTGTACTGGCCGCCCGTGACTGCCGCTTGCAGCCCCTTCGGGCCATGCTGCGCCGCATAGGCGGCGAGCGCGGCTTCACTGTCGGCGCTAGGCGGCCAGGTGCTGGGCACCACGTGGGGCGCGATGGCGTCGTAGGCGGCGTTGTGCGGCAGCGGCCGGCTGAAGTCGTGCCAGTTGCGGTTGAGGTCCACGTTTTCATGCGTGGCCCGGCGCCACCAGGAAAAGCCGTAGGGGTTCAAGCCGTGCACGTACAACACGGCCACACCGGCGTGGCGCGCCGCCGTGTGAAAAGCGGGGTCGGCCAGCAGCGCGTTCTGCACGCCAGACCCGCAGTAGCCCTCCACGCCGTGGCAGGCGCTGGTCACCATGAGCAGCGCCGGTGCGTCGGCCGCGCCGAAGCGCGCCACGTCCATCGCCAGCGGTTCACCGTCGCGGCCCAGCAGCGGGTGCGGGTGCGACGCGACATCGAGCCCCGCTGTTTCGGCCGCGGCCAGGAACTTGGCGCGTGCTTCGGCGTAGCTTTGGGCGAAGAAGCCTTCAGCGGGGCGAATGCCGATCAGCAGGTCGCTCATGGGGTCGCTCATCAGGTTGATCTTGTCAGGTCGCTCATGTCCTGCTGCTCATGCGGGCTGCGGTGCAGCCAGCCACTCTTCGGCAATCCGCACCCAGGCTGTGGCGCCCAGCGGGATCAGTTCGTCGTTGAAGTCGTAGCTGGGGTTGTGCAGCATGCACGGGCCCAGGCCGTGGCCGCCTTCACGGTGCGTGCCGTCGCCGTTGCCCATCGTGAAGTAGCAGCCGGGTTTGGCCTGCAGAAAGAAGCTGAAGTCCTCAGCGCCCATGGTGGGCTCGAAGGCCACCACCTGGTCGGCACCGACCACGGTGGACATGACCCGCCGCACAAATTCGGTCTCGCGCGCGTGGTTGACGGTGGGCGGGTAGTTGCGGCGGAAGGTGAAGTCGCAGGTGGCGCCGAAGGCGGCGCAGGTGTGTTCAGCCACCGTCTTCATGCGCGCTTCGATCATGTCCAGCGTCTCGATGGAGAAGGTGCGCACGGTGCCGCGGATCTCGGCCGAATCGGGCACCACGTTGGTGGCTTCGCCAGTGTGGATCATGGTCACCGAGATCACGCCCGGGTCGATGGGTTTCCTGTTGCGCGTGATGATGGTCTGGAAGGCCATCACCATCTGGCAGGCCACCGGCACCGGGTCGATGCCAAGGTGCGGCAGCGCGGCGTGGCTGCCCTTGCCGGTGATGGTGATGCGGAAGTCGTTGCTGCTGGCCATCATCGCGCCGGGGTTGACGCCGATCATGCCCACCGGCATGCCGGGCCAGTTGTGGGCGCCGAAGATGGCCTCCATCGGGAACTTTTCGAACAGGCCGTCCTTGATCATCTCGCGCGCGCCGCCGCCGCCTTCTTCGGCGGGCTGAAACACCAGGTACACCGTGCCGTCAAAGTTGCGATGCTTGCTGAAGTGCTTGGCCGCTGCCAGCAGCATGGCGGTGTGGCCGTCGTGGCCGCAGGCGTGCATCTTGCCCGCATGCTGGCTGGCATGGCTGAAGGTGTTGTGCTCGGTCATCGGCAGTGCGTCGATGTCGGCGCGCAAGCCCACGGCCCGGCTGCTGCTGCCGTTCTTGATGATTGCCACCACGCCTGTCTTGCCCAGGCCGCGGTGGATGGGAATGCCCCAGTCCGTCAGCGCCTTGGCAATTACTTCGGCGGTGCGCTCTTCCTGGAAGCACAACTCCGGGTGGGCGTGGATGTCGCGCCGGATGGCCGTGATGGCGGCGGCGTCGGAAAGGATGGGTTCGATCAGGTTCATGGGGGTTTTGGTCAGGCAATGCTGAAGCATTTGATGGTAGGCCTGCGGCAGCACGCCTGTGCGCCTGGGTTACCCGAGCCTGGCGCGCTATGGCACAGTTCCCGGGATGGATCCATCAACAACCGTCGTGCGCGCCGTCTGCCCCCACGACTGTCCCGACACCTGCGCCTTGCTGGTTACCGTGCAAGACGGCCGCGCGGTCCGCGTGGCTGGCAACCCTGATCACCCGCCGACACACGGCGCGTTGTGCACCAAGGTCAGCCGCTACACCGAACGCAGCTACCACCCCGACCGTGTGCTGACGCCGCTGAAGCGCGTGGGCCAGAAGGGCGAAGGCCGTTTTGTGCCAGTGAGCTGGGACGAAGCGCTGGACGACATCGCCGCGCGGCTGAAGGCCATCGCCGCGCGCAACCCGCAAGCCATCCTGCCCTACAGCTACGCCGGCACCATGGGCCTGGTGCAGGGCGACGGCATGGCAGCGCGCTTCTTCCACAAGCTGGGCGCGAGCCTGTTGGACCGCACCATCTGCAGCCAGGCCGGAGGCGACGCGCTGGTCGCCACCTACGGCGCCAAGGTCGGCATGCACGTCGAGCAGTTCGTGCACAGCAAGCTCATCCTCATCTGGGGCGGCAACCCCATCACCAGTAGCGTGCACTTCTGGACCTTTGCGCAGCAGGCCAAGCGGGCGGGCGCCACGCTCATCTGCATCGACCCGCGCAAGACCGAGACGGCCGAGAAGTGCCACCAGCACATCGCCTTGCTGCCAGGCACCGACGGTGCGCTGGCGCTGGGACTGATGCACGAATTGATCACCCACGACTGGCTCGACCACGACTACCTGGCGCAGCATGTGCACGGCTGGCCCGCGCTGCGCGAACGTGCGCTGCAGTGGCCGCCTGAACGCGCGGTGCAAGTCTGCGGCATCACGGTCCAAGAGGTGCGCAACCTGGCGCGCGACTATGCGCAGACCAGGCCCGCCGCGATCCGCCTGAACTACGGCATGCAGCGTGTGCGTGGCGGCGGCAACGCGGTGCGGCTGATCGCGCTGCTGCCGTGCCTGACGGGCGCATGGCGGCATGCTGCGGGCGGCCTCTTGCTGTCGGCCAGCGGCTGGTTCCGCCATGCCCGGCGCGACGCGTGGTTGCAGCGGCCCGACCTGCTGGGCGACCTCCAGCCGCGCACCATCAACATGAGCACCATCGGCGACGACCTGCTGCGCGACACGTCGCCAACGTTCGGCCCCAAGGTTGAAGCCGTCGTCGTCTACAACAGCAACCCCGTGGCGGTTGCGCCCGACAGCGCAAAGGTCGTGCAGGGCTTCGAGCGCGAAGACCTCTTCACCGTGGTGCTGGAGCACTTCCTCACCGACACCGCAGATCATGCCGATTACGTGCTGCCCGCCACCACGCAGCTGGAGCACTGGGACGCGCACACCACTTACGGCCACACCTGCGCCATGCTCAACAAGCCGGCCATTGCGCCGGTGGGGCAGGCACGTTCCAATGCCCAGATCTTCCGCGACATGGCGCTGCGCATGGGTTTCTCCGACCCCTGTTTTGCCGACAGTGACGAGACGATGGCGCGCGGCGCCTTCGTGCCCGAACGGGTCAGCGCCGACGCGCTGGAAAGCAAGGGCTGGAGCCAGTTGCAGATTGCCGACGCGCCCTTTGCCCACGGCGGCTTCCCCACGCCCAGCGGCAAGGCCTGGGCCGACCACCCCACGTTTGGCCTGCCCGACCACGTGCCGAACTACGAAAGTGTGCGGTCTTCTCCCGAACTTGCCGCACGCTTCCCGCTGGCGATGATTTCGCCACCGGCGCGCAACTTTCTCAACTCCACCTTCGTCAACGTGCAGAGCCTGCGCGCGTCCGACCCCGAACCGCGGCTGGAACTGCACCCGCATGATGCGGCGGCGCGTGGCATCGTCAGCGGCGCCACCGTGCGTGTCTTCAACGAACGTGGCGAATACTTGTGCAAGGCCGACGTGAGCGAGCGCGCGCGCCCGGGCGTCGTCAACGGCCTGGGCATCTGGTGGCGCAAGCTCGGCATGAACGGCAGCAACGTCAACCAGCTCACACACCAGCGGCTGACGGACATCGGCCGGGCACCGTCGTTCTACGACTGCCTGGTCGAGGTCCGGGCCGCTTGACGCGCCGGTGCGCAAGCGGAGCTGGGGCATCCCCAGGGTGGCCATGACGGCAGCAGGCGGGCTGACCGGCGCCGCGCTGCTGGCCGCTGCCGCCGTCTGCCTGGGAAGCGGGTGCAGCACGCTTGGCTACTACGCGCAGGCCGTCAACGGCCACCTTGACTTGTTGCAAAGCGCCAAGCCGGTGACCGACTGGTTGGCCGACCCCGCCACGCCAACCGCGCTGCGCGAGAGGCTGCTGATGACCCAGCGAATGCGCAGTTTTGCGGTGACTGAACTCAAGCTGCCCGACAACAACAGCTACCGCCGTTATGCCGACCTGGCCCGCAGCGCCGCCGTCTGGAATGCAGTGGCCGCGCCAGAATTAGACCTTGCGCTTAAAACTTGGTGCTTCCCGGTGATGGGCTGCGTGGGTTACCGCGGTTACTACACGCGCGAACCAGCTGACGCGTTGGCGGCAGAACTGCGCGGCCAGGGCTGGGAAACGATGGTCTACGGTGTGCCCGCCTACAGCACGCTGGGCTACAGCAACTGGGTTGGTGGCGACCCTCTGCTGAACACTTTCATCAACTGGAATGAAGCCGATCTGGCGCGGCTGATCTTCCATGAGCTGGCTCACCAGGTGGCGTATGCCGACGACGACACCGTGTTCAACGAATCTTTCGCCACCGCCGTGGAACGCATTGGCGGTCAGCGCTGGCTGCAGCAGCACGGCAGCGACGACGCGCGCGCTGAGGACGCGCGCCGCCTGCGTTACCAGCAGGATTTCCGCGCCTTCACGCTGCGTTGGCGCGGCGCGCTGGACGCGCTGTACAAGAGCAACGCGCCCGATGCCACCAAGCGACAGCGCAAGGCGGCGCTGATGACGCGCCTGCGTGAC
>JAYSYB010000228.1:0-5839 GCA_043716775.1 Rubrivivax sp. | reverse complement strand
AGGCCGTGCCCGCCGCCACCGGGGACCGCCTCACCGTGCCTGACGGCTACACCGCCGAGGTGCTGGCGCCCTGGGGTGAACCGGTGGGCATCGCCGGCCACATGCCGGCCTTCAAGCCCGACGCAAGCAACAGCGCGGCCGAGCAGGCGGTGCAGATGGGCATGCACCACGACGGCATCCACTACTACGCGCTGGACGGGTCGCGTCGCGGCCTCTTGGCGCTGAACCAGGAATACACCGACGAAGGCTTGCTGCACACCACAGGCCAAAGCGCCTGGTCGGCCGAGAAGGTGGCCAAGAGCCAGGCCGCGCACGGCATCACGGTGGTTGAAATCGAACAGCAGGCGCAGGGCTGGCGGCTCGTGCGCCCTTCACGCTACGCCAGGCGCATCACGGCCCATACGCCGTTTTCCGTGGGTGGGCCGGCGGCCGGCCATGTGCTGATGAAAACCGCGGCCGACCCCGAAGGCCGCACCGTGCTGGGCACGATCAGCAACTGCGCCAGCGGCAAGACGCCGTGGGGCACCTACCTGTCGGGCGAGGAAAACTGGGCCAACTACTTCACGGCCGCCGACACGCCCACCGCGCATGAGCGCCGCTGGGGCATCCGCAAGGCCACCTGGTACCGCTGGCCCGAACACGACCCGCGCTTTGACACCGTGCGCAACCCCAACGAACCGAATCGCTTCGGCTGGGTGGTGGAGGTCGATCCGATGGACCCACTCAGCACGCCCATCAAGCGCACGGCGCTGGGCCGCGCTGCGCACGAAGGCGCCTGGGTGGCGGTGACGAAGGACGGCCGAGCGGTGGTGTATTCGGGCGAAGACTCGCGCTTTGAGTACCTGTACAAGTTTGTCAGCCGCGACAAGATTGCCCCCGCCGGCAACGGCAAGACCGCAGCGCAGGCCAATGCCACGCTGCTGGACCACGGCACGTTGTTCGTTGCTCGGTTTGATGCCGACGGCACGGGCCGCTGGATCCCGCTGGTGCACAGTCAGGGGCAAGGCGGCCAGGGCCCGCTGACGGCAGCGGCTGGTTTTGCCGACCAGGGTGAGGTGCTTATCAAGGCCCGGCAAGCGTCGGACGTGTTGGGTGCCACCAAGATGGACCGCCCGGAGTGGGTGGCCATCGACGAGCGCACGCGCTGGGTCTACTGCACGCTCACCAACAACAGCAACCGCGGCATGGCCGGCTTCCCTGGCGTGGACGCGGCCAACCCGCGCGCCAATAACCTGATGGGGCAGATCATTCGCTGGAAGGAAGAAGGCGACTTTTCCGGCGAGCGCTTCGAGTGGAACCACCTGCTGCTGGCCGGCGACCCCGCCAACGAACGGCCCGCGGCCCAAGGCAACATCCAGGGCGATATCTTTGCTGGCCCCGACACCATCGCCTTTGACGCCCGCGGGCTGCTGTGGATAGGCACCGACACGTCGGTGGGCCAGCCCGAGACCCGGCGCATGGGCAACAACCAGCTGCTGGCCTGCAACCCCGCCACGGCTGAGGTGCGGCGCTTCCTGGTTGGGCCTGTGGGCTGCGAACTGACCGGTGCGACCTGGACACCCGACGGGCGCACGATGTTCGTCAACATCCAGCACCCGGGCAGCGGCGTCAAGCGCGACGGCAGCGACAACCCGCGCCTGTTTTCAAACTGGCCTGACTTCAACCCGGCCGGTCGGCCGCGCTCGGCCACGGTGGCCATCCGCAGGCACGATGGCGGTGTGATCGGGGCTTGAGCGCTGCGCCTGCACACCCAGGCGGTGCGCGCGGAGCGCCAGCCAGATGCTGGCGCGAGTGCTTGCGCGACTGCTAGCGCGATTGCTAGCGCGATTGCTAGCGCGACTCCTGGCGCGGGTGCGCTGCAGCGCATTGGCCACGTCCACCGCCGGCGTTAGCGCTTCACGCGCTGCAGCCACCGCCTGCGCCGGGCGAGCCCCGTCACCGGGTGCGCCGCCTGTGGGCAGGCATCGAGCCGCACGCTTCCCACACGCTGCCGCTGTGCCGTTCTGCCGTTCTGCCGTTCTGCCGCTCAGGCCACCGTCGGGCCGAAAGGCAGCGGCGCCTGTGCCGCCAGCCACGCCGTTACCGCCCAGCAGGCCACGTTTTGCGGCAACGTGGCCGGGTCGATGCGCGCCAGCGTGTCATGCACCGTGTGGTGGACGTCGAAGTAGTTCGTGCCGTCCTGGCTCAACTGCACGGCGGGCCACTTGAAACGGCGCATCAGCACGGCGGCGTCGGGGCCAGGGTTTGCGAGGTTCATGCCCGGGTTGGCGCCTTCTTCCGGCCAGGCCACGCCCAGCGGCGCCAGCACCTGCGCCATGCGCTGCACCAGCGGCACAGCGGCGGGGTTGACACGCCCCCGCATCTGCCAGACGCGGCCGGCGCCGAAGTCGCTTTCGCCCACCCACTGGTGCGGCGCCTGGCCGTAGCGGTCGCCATAGTGGCGGGCGCCATCAAAGCCGTTTTCTTCGTTGCCGAAGAGCACCACGCGCACCGTGCGACGCGGGCGCTTGTCGAGCCTTTGCAGCAAGGCCGCAGCGGCGGTGACGATAGCCACGCCGGCGCCGTCGTCCACTGCGCCCACGCCGAGGTCCCAGCTGTCCAGATGGGCGCCGATAAGCACGATCTCATCCGCCAGGTCGGTGCCCGCCACTTCGCCGATGACGTTGTGCGTGGTGGCATCGACATCGCTTTGCGCCTGCAGATCCACACGCAGCCGCAGCGTCTGGCCGGCTGCGTGCAGCGCGGCCATCGTGTCGGCGTCGGGCACCGACACGGCAAAAGCGGGGATGCGCGGCACGCCGATCTCGTAGGCCATGGCGCCGGTGTGAGCGATGCGTTCACGGTCGGTGCCGATGGACCGCAGGCCAAAAGCCAGCGCGCCGCGCTTGGCGGCCTCGGAAGCACCGTTGACACGCGCTGGCACGGCGGTGCCATAACCGCGGCCGTCACGGGAGCGTTCGGTTTTCTGGTCGATGAAAACGATGCGGCCGCGCGCGCGGTCGGACGTGTCGGCCTTCAGTGCAGCGAGGTCGGCGTACCAGGCGATATCGGCTTCAATGCCAGCGGCCGGCGTGGCCGCGCTGTTGCCCAGGGCCGCCATCACCAGTTCGTCAGTCACCGGGGACAGCAGCGTCGCCGATGCAGGCCCGCGCACCCAGCGGCGCATGGGCAGGGTGTCGGCACGCACGTTGGCCAGGCCGTGCGACTTCATGGCCGCTTGCGCCCAGGCGGCGGCTTTGGCATCGGCGGCAGAGCCGGCAGGCCGTGCGCCGACCTCGTTGCACAGGGCCTGCAGCAGTTGCCAGGCAGTGCCGTCGGTCAGCGCCACATCGCGCAGGCGTTCCGCGTGCTGCAGGTCGGCTTCGGCGAAGGAAGGGGCTTGGGGCTGAGCCTGAGTCTGCGCCTGAGCCGGGCTCAATGTGCCGAGCACACCGCCAGCGCCGGAAGCCGACCACGCGGCAGCTGCAAGCAGACTGCGTCGATCAATCCCGCTCATGTAAAACGTTACTTCGCCGTCGGCATCACAAACTCGGCGCCCTTGCCGATGCTGTCCGGCCAGCGCTGCATCACGCTCTTTTGCTTGGTGTAGAAGCGCACGCCCTCTTCCCCGTAGGCGTGCATGTCGCCAAAGAGGCTCTTCTTCCAGCCGCCAAAACCGTGCCAGGCCATCGGCACCGGAATCGGCACGTTGATGCCCACCATGCCCACCTGCACGCGGCGCGCGAATTCGCGCGCGACCCCGCCGTCGCTGGTGAAGCAGGCCACGCCATTGCCAAATTCGTGCTCATTGACGAGCTTGAGCGCGGCCGCCATGTCAGGCACGCGCACACAGGCCAGCACGGGTCCGAATATCTCTTCCCTGTAGATGCGCATCGTCGGCGTGACGTGGTCGAAGAGCGTGCCGCCGGTGAAAAAACCCTGCTCGAAACCGCTGACGGTGTGGCCTCGGCCGTCCACCACCAGCGTGGCGCCTTCTTGCACACCGACGCCGATGTAGCCTTCAATGCGGTCGCGTGCTTCACGCGTGACGATGGGGCCCATTTCGGCGTCCAGTTCCATGCCGTTCTTGATCTTCAACGCCGTGGCGCGCGCGGCCAGCAGCGGCACGATGGTGTCGGCGACGCTGCCCACCAGCACGGCCACGGAAATGGCCATGCAGCGCTCACCGGCCGAGCCGTAAGCGCTGCCGATCAGCGCGTCGACGGCTTGTTCGATGTTGGCATCAGGCATCACCACCATGTGGTTCTTGGCGCCACCGAGAGCCTGGACCCGTTTGCCGTGGTGGGCGCCGGTTTCGTAGATGTACTGCGCGATGGGTGTGCTGCCGACAAAGCTCAGCGCCTTGACATCGGGGTGCTTGAGCAGCGCGTCCACCGCCACCTTGTCGCCCTGGATGACGCTGAAGACACCGTCCGGCAAGCCGGCCTGTTTCAGCAGTTCGGCCATGAAGAGCGATGGGCTGGGGTCGCGTTCACTGGGCTTCAGGATGAAGGCGTTGCCGCAGGCCAGCGCCACCGGAAACATCCACATCGGCACCATCACCGGGAAGTTGAAAGGCGTGATGCCGGCCACCACGCCCAGCGGCTGGCGCAGCGTCCAGTTATCGATGCCGGTGCTGACCTGGTCGGTGTAGTCGCCCTTGAGCAACTGCGGAATGCCGCAGGCGAATTCGACGATGTCGATGCCGCGGCTGACTTCGCCCTGGGCGTCGGTGAAGACCTTGCCGTGTTCGGCGGTGATCATCGCGGCGAGCGTGTCCTTGTGCTGGTTGAGCAGCGCCAGGAAGGCATTCAGCACGCGCGCGCGGCGGATCGGTGGCATGTCGCCCCAGGCCGGCTGCGCGGCCACGGCGGCGGCCACCGCAGTGTGGACATCGGCCTCGCTGGCCAGCAGCACTTGCCGGGCCTTGGCGCCGGTGGTCGGGTTCCAGATGGTCTGGCTGCGGCTGCCGGTGCCGCGCGCTGGCGCGCCGCTGATCCAGTGCGCCACGTCGGTGGTTTGGGTGAAAGCTTCGGGCGCGCCCATGGTGGTTCTCCTGCGTCTTCGGGTGGGCCTGGAGTCTAGGCCTTGGCACCGCGAGACGGCGCACGTTGGCCCGGTTGCACCACAATCGTGACGCATCAGCCTTGGTCGACGACTTGAACTTTGCGTGGCCGCTGCCAGCTCCGCATCTCCCAGGATCTCCCGGATCTCCCCAGTGCTCCCCACTTGACAACACCGATGCAGGAAACCGCTCTCGACGACGCCAGCCTTGCGCGGCTGCAGACTTTGCTGGACGGCCTGCCGGCGCCGCTGCAGCCGCTGGACGTGAGCGCGCTGGACGGCTACCTGTGCGGCGTGCTGCTGCAGCCCAAGGTGCTGCCGCTGGCGCGCTGGTTGCCCTTTGTGGCCGACCTGGAAGGCCGCGAAGCGCCGCCCGGCCCGGCGCGCGACGAGCTGCAGGCGCTGGTGCGCCGCCGCCATGCTGAACTCGACGCAGCGATAGGCCAGCGCCAATGGTTCGACCCCTGGATCTACCAGCTCGACACGGACGATTTCGATGGCGACGATGATCACGCCAGCAGCCCCGCCGACAGCGTGATGCCCTGGACCGCAGGCTTCGCCGCCGCGATGGAACTGTTCCCCGAACTGATGGCGCTGGACCACCCTGACCTGGTGGAGCCGCTGGCAATCCTCTTCATGCACTTCGACCCCGAAGACCTGGAAGATGCCGACGCGCTGATCGAAGTCATCCACACGCTGGAGCCGCCCAAGAACCTGGCCGAAGCGGTGCAGGATGTTGTGCGAGCCTTGATGCTGATCGCCGACGTGACGCGGCCGCGCCTGGCGGCCGCGCCAG
>JAYSYB010000227.1:0-17486 GCA_043716775.1 Rubrivivax sp. | reverse complement strand
ACACGCCCAGGCGCACCCGGTCTTTCTGCACCGGCTCAGACATCCATTGCAGATAAGCCACCAGGTCGGCAACCGCCAAGTTGTACTCCGACTGGTTCATGGTGCCGGGCGTGATGGCTTCGAAGCCCTTGAAGACGTGCACGGTCTTCTTGGGGTCGTGTGGGTCTTTCTCATTGGCGTATACGGCACGCTGCTGGCCCTGCAATTGCCACAGCACATGCGGCATGCCGACGCCCGGGAAGGCGGCGTTATTCCAACCGGTGGCCTTGGTGTCGTCGCGGTAGTAGCTACGCAGGTAGGTGTAGATGTAGTCGGCGCCCGTGCCCTTATCGCCGTCGGACCGTGAACGGGCAATCAGCGTCAGGTCAGGCGGCACACCGCCAAACCAGTCTTTCGCGTCCTTGGGGTCGAGCGCAGACTTCATGGTCTCGCCGACCTTGACGCCAGTGAAGATCAGGTTGTCCTTGATCTGCTCTTCGGTCAGGCCAATGTCACGCAACCGGTTGTAGCGCAGGTAGGCCGCTGCATGGCAGTTCATGCAGTAGTTGGCGAAGAGCTTGGCGCCGTTCTGCAGCGCCGCCAGGTCAGTGAGGCGCTTGCTGTCGAACTTGTCCCACAGGATGCCTTCGCTGGCTGCGTGGGCAGGCGCGATGACAGTCAGTGAGACAAGCAGGAAACACAGCAGCGAGTTGATCAACGAACGCAAAACAACGGTCAGTTTTTTCATGGGTCTGGGCTCCGCCTGCTGATCAGTGCGCGTGGAAGACAACGCGGTCTGGCACGGGCTTGAATTCGCCGATGCGGCTCCACCAGGGCATGAGCAGGAAGAAGCCGAAGTAAAAGAGCGTGCCCGCTTGCGAGATCAGCGTGCCCAAGTCCGTCACCGGCTTCACGCCGTAATAGCCAAGCACGACAAAGTTGACGACGAACATGCCGTACAGCCACCGGTTCCAGCCTGGCCGGTAGCGGATGCTCCGGACGGGGCTGCGGTCCAGCCAAGGCAGCGGGAACAGGATCATCACCGCCATGCCCATCACCACCACGCCCCAAAACTTGGCGTCAAAGGTCTTCAGCAGAGCGGCGGCCACCAAGGCAATCACCAACGGCGCCCACTTCCACAAGCCCTTGAAGCCACCGAACAGCGTGGCCAGCACACCGGCGGCGCCTACAAGCACCACGAACACGGTCACCATCGGGTCGGTCACTGCGCGCAGCATGCTGTAGTAGGGCGTGAAGTACCACACCGGCGCAATGTGCGCGGGCGTCTTCAGCGCGTCGGCGGGGATGAAGTTGTTGTACTCGAGCAGGTAGCCGCCGCCTTCGGGGGCGAAGAACAGCACCGCGCTGAAGATCATCAGAAACACACCCACGCCCATGATGTCGTGCACCGTGTAGTAGGGGTGGAAAGGAATGCCGTCGAGAGGGGTGCCGGTCTTCGGGTCTCTCTTGGCCTTGATCTCGACGCCGTCGGGGTTGTTCGAGCCCACATCATGCAGCGCCAACAGGTGCGCCATCACCAGGCCCAGCAGCACCAGCGGCACGGCAATGACGTGGAAGCTGAAGAAGCGGTTCAGCGTGGCGTCACCGACCACGTAGTCACCGCGGATCAGCAGCGACAGGTCTTCACCGATAAAGGGGATGGCTGCGAAGAGGTTGATGATGACCTGGGCGCCCCAGTAGGACATCTGGCCCCAGGGCAGCAGGTAGCCCATGAAGGGCTCGGCCATCAGGCACAGGAAGATGGCGCAGCCGAAAATCCACACCAGTTCACGCGGGCTCTTGTAGCTGCCGTAGATCATGCCGCGGAACATGTGCAGGTACACGACGACGAAGAACGCACTGGCGCCGGTGCTGTGCATGTAGCGCACGAGCCAACCCCAAGGCACGTCGCGCATGATGTATTCCACCGACTCGAAGGCCTTCGCCGCGTCGGGTTTGTAGTGCATGACCAGGAAGATGCCGGTGACGATCTGGATCACCAGCACCAACATCGCCAGCGCGCCAAAGAAGTACCAGAAGTTGAAGTTCTTTGGTGCGTAGTACTCCGACATGTGCACGCGGTAGGCGTCGAACGCGGTCGGAAACCGGTTCTGGGCCCAGACCGTGAGCCTGGCGCCGGTGGATGCACCGGCAGGCGCTTCCTTGAATTCAGCCATCGTGTCCTCGGGAATCGAGTGTGTGTGCTATCTGCGCCAGGATGGCGCAACTACTGATCTTGCGGCAAACGTTGCGGCGTTCAGGCCTTCTTGTCTTCGCCGATCACGAGCGTGGTGTCGGACAGGTACATGTGCGGCGGCACTTCCAGGTTGTCGGGCGCGGGCTTGTTCTTAAACACGCGGCCGGCGATGTCGAAGGTGGAACCATGGCAGGGGCAAAGGAAACCGCCTGTCCAGTCGTCCGGCAGCGAAGGCTGCGCGCCGGTGGTGAACTTATCACTGGGCGAGCAGCCCAGATGCGAGCAAATGCCAACGGCAACGAAGTATTCCGGCTTGATCGAGCGGTACTCGTTCTTCGCGTAGGCCGGTGTTGGGTACTGCGTGCGGTCAGACTTGGGGTCGGCCACCTGCACATCGGTCTGCTTCAGCGAAGCCAGCTGTTCGGGCGTGCGGCGCACGATCCACACCGGCTTGCCACGCCACTCAACCGTGAGCTTCTCGCCAGGCTTGATGGCGCTGATGTCCACCTGCACCGGCGCACCCGCCGCACGGGCACGCTCGGACGGTGCGAAGGTGCTGACAAAAGGCACTGCGACTGCGGCACCGCCGACAGCCGTCGCGCCGCAGGTGATGGCGATCCACGTGCGCCTGCCTTTGTCGATTCCGGGTGGGTTGCTGTTGTTGACGGTCGTGACGCTCATGCGTGTCCTTGAGTAGTCGCTTGGGTGGTCGCCCGGGTGGTCGGTCTGAAAGTGGCAAAACGAAGCCGTGTCAACCCCGAAGTCTAGCCGAGCCCAACGCGCCAACCCGGGGACGGCGCCCATCCTGAGGACAGTTGACGCCGCCTGAGGCCCTCGTCTATGGTCCGGCCCGCTGCGTTGATGCAGCCATGGCGGGCTCCACAAGCTCGTCGGACAAATAAAACTGGAGTGAGCAATGAGCTTTGCATCTGAATTCAAGGAATTCGCCCTCAAGGGCAACGTCATGGATCTGGCCGTCGGCGTGATCATCGGCGGCGCCTTCGGAAAAATTGTCGATTCCATCGTCGGCGACCTGATCATGCCCATCGTCGGCAAGATCTTCGGCGGCCTGGACTTCAACAACTACTTCGTGCCGTTGGCGGGCCAGACCGCCGCCACGCTGGTCGAAGCCAAGAAAACCGGCGCCGTGTTTGCCTACGGCAGTTTCATCACCATCGCCATCAATTTCATCATCCTGGCCTTCATCGTCTTCTTGATGGTCAAGCAGATGAACCGCATGAAGCGCGAAGCACCCGCCGCGCCGCCGGCAGCAACGCCGGAAGACGTGGTGCTGCTGCGCGAAATTCGCGACAGCCTGAAAAAATAAGCGTTTGCTTATAGGCCACCGGCCGCGCGCACCGCGCCCCGGTGCGCACGGGAGTAGTGGATGCCATGTCGCATACTAGGTGGCTGCCCCGCAGGGCCCCGCTGCATCCATGAAACCAAACCCCATTCATCGCTTGCCTGCCACGCTGGAGGTGGCCGTCCAACGCCTCAAGCTGGCAGCCCGCGAAGCAGCCGAGCGCACCATCGAAAGCCTGGGCCTGGGCGCACTGGCGGCCACCCACGCCTTCCAGCGCGACGGCCTGTTGGGCGCGCAGTTTGAACTCAACCGCAAGTCCGCCGTCTTCATCCTTACCTTCAACGACGCCTTTGACGACCGCGTTGTGCGAGAACTCGGGCCGCGTGCCGCGTCGGGCGCCACACCCGGCGCCACGGGCATCGGCGCGCTGCGGGCCCAGGGCCCTGCGCCCACCAACTGGGACGCGTTGAGCCTGGTGGAGGACCGCGAAGTCGAAGCGCAGATTTCGGCCGAGCGCTTCGGGCTTGAAATCGCACACGCCTGCGAATGGGAACTGCGCGAACTGGACGCTTACGTCGCCACGGTACTGGCTGACGCAGGCGGCGAACGCGAACGCAACCCGCTGCGCCCCGACATCGTCGGCCACGCCATGATGCGTGGCATTGACGCCGTGTCCGACCGCGCGGACGTGCGCAAGGTGCTGTCGTCTGAACTCAGCCGTTCGCTGGCCGGCCTGTTGCGCGGCACCTACGGCGCCATCATCGGCGACTTCCGCCATGCGGGCGTGCAGCCAGTGGGCTTGACGGTGCGTCAGCGGCTGAGTGCAGCGCGCGGGACTGGCGACGGCAGCGACGGCAGCGAACGGGCCGATATCCAACACGATCCACACCGCCAGCACGGCCAACCTGGCGGCGCCGACGAAGGCCGCCACAGTGGCCGCCGTACTGGCCAGCGCAGTCCTTCGGGCTTTGCGCCGACCAGCCGCCACGGCTACAGCAGCACCCGTGGCGGCACACGCGACGGTACGCTGCTGGGGCAGGTAGACCCGGCTCTGATGTCGCTGATGCGGCGCCTGGCTTTCACCAATTCACCCTCCATCACCGGCCCCGGCGTGGGTTATGCCGACATGCTGGACAGCGGCCACCTGGCGCCACTGCCCAACCTGATCCGCGCCCACCGCGAAGAATTGCGCCAGGCGTCGAGCGGCACCCTCGACCACATGGTGATCGACGTCATCGGCTTTCTCTTCGACCAGATCCTGGCCGACCCCAAAGTGCCGCCGCAGATGGCACGCCAGATCGCCCGGCTGCAGCTGCCGGTGTTGCGCACGGCGCTCGGCGACGCCACCTTTTTCTCATCGCGCCGCCACCCGGTACGGCGGTTCGTCAACCGCATCGCGTCGCTCGGCGCTGCCTTTGAAGACTTTGGCGACGACAGCGCCAAGCATTTTCTGGCCAAGGTGCGCTCGCTGATCAACGAAGTAGTGGAAGGCGACTTTGACCAGATCGAGGTCTATCAGCAGAAGCTCGCAGCGCTGGAGACCTTTGTCGCCGACCAGGCGCTGCAGGAGGGCCAGGCCGATGGTGATGCGGCGGCCTTGCTGAGCGAAAAAGAAGATGAAATGCGGCTGCGCCAGCTTTACGCGCAACGTCTGGCTGGCGACCTGAAGGACGTATCGGTACCCGCCTTCGTGCGCGACTTTGTCAGCCGCGTCTGGAGCCAGGTGCTGCTGCGTGCTGACGCCAACGGCGGGCCTGGCGGCGAAGCAGCCCTGCGCCTGCGCCGCGCCGGCCGAGAACTGATGCTGAGCGTGCAGCCCAAGCCCACGCCCACGCACCGCAAGGCCTTTCTGGCCGAATTGCCCAAGCTGATGCAGGTCCTGACCGAGGGCATGAACCTCATCGGCTGGCCCGATGCATTGCGCCGCACCTTCTTCGGCCAGCTGATGCCGGCGCACGCCGAAGCGTTGAAGAGCCCCGCAGGCCGCCAGCTGGACCTGAACCTGATGGCTCGCCAGGTGGAAGGCGCACTGCAGCGGCCAGTGCCTTCGCGCGACGAACTGCGCGCCGTGGCCGCGTTGCCAGTGTTGACCGACGAATGGTCGGCCCCCAACCTGAGCCGCGAAGAAGTGCTGCGCGTGGGCCTGGTGGAAGAGTCGGCCGTCAACTGGAACGGCACCGTCGACATCGACCTCGATGCCGAGGCAGAACGCCTAACCGCGCAGTCCGAACCCGCGGCCCCCGGCCTGCCCGCCATCACCGACGTGCCTGAAGCGACTCAGGGCCGCGAACTGGCCGACCACATCCAGGTTGGCTTCGCCTACCAGATGCACCTGCAAGACAGCTGGCAGAAAGTGCGCCTGTCGCACGTCAGCCCGGGCCGCAGCTTCTTCATCTTCGCGCACGGCGGGCGGCACAAGAAGACGGTGTCGCTGACGCAGCGCATGGTGCTGCGGCTGTGCGAAACCGGGCGCCTGCGCGCCTTCGAGAATGCGACGCTGATTGAACGTGCCACTGAACGTGCGCGCCGGCAGTTGGCAACGCTGGCGCTGCCTGCCGCGCCGCGCGGGGCGCGGGATTAGGCGCCAGGCCTGTCGGTAGAGCTTGCCGCCGCGCCGGCGTCCACCAGCCGGCGCGCCATCTGCAGCGCCGCAATCAAACTGGCCGGGTCGGCCACGCCGTGGCCAGCAATGTCGAAGGCGGTGCCATGGTCGGGGCTCGTGCGCACAAAAGGCAGGCCCAGCGTCACGTTCACGCCCTGCTCCACGCCCAGATACTTGACGGGGATCAGGCCGTGGTCGTGTGTCATCGCCACCACCAGATCAAACTCACCGCGCCGCGCCCGCATGAACACGGTGTCGGGCGCAAAGGGGCCGTGCACATCAAGGCCAGCGGCACGCGCAGCCTGCACCGCCGGGCCGATGATCTTCAGCTCTTCGTCGCCGAAGAGCCCGCGCTCGCCCGCATGCGGATTGAGGCCCGCCACGGCCATGCGCGGCCGCTGCTGGCCCCACGCGGCGGCGGCGCGGTGGGCGATGTGCAGGGTCTGCAACACAGCGTCAAAAGTGACGGCGTCGATGGCCTTGCGCAGCGACAGGTGGATCGTCACCAGCACCACGCGCAACTCTTCGTTGGCCAGCATCATGCGCACGGGTGGTGGTGCAGCGCCAGGGGCTGCGGCCAACGCCTGCAGCAGCTCGGTGTGGCCTGGGTAAGGCACACCGGCGGCGGACAGCGCTTCCTTGTGGATGGGCGCTGTGACGATGGCGGTCGCCTCACCGCTCTGCACCCAGCGCACCGCGGCTTCGATGCAGCGCGCGGCGGCCGTGCCGTTGCGGCCGTCGATGACACCCTGTGGCAACGCCACCAGCCCGGCCGGCATGCCTGCCGGCACCAGCACTGGCAAGCACCCCGGCGGCACAGCGGCCAGGTCGGCTGGCGCATCCAGCACGGCCGTCATCACCGCACCCGTCACCCCAGCCGCGCGCCGCAACACCGCAACGTCGCCAACAACCACGCAGCCCGCCAACGCACCGCGCTCGAAAGCCCGCACGATGATCTCCGGGCCGATGCCGGCGGCGTCGCCCATAGTCACGAGCAAGGGCTTCATGCCGGTGTTCATGCCGGGTTGTCGATCTCGATGTGCTGGTGCTCGACACCCAACTGCGCCGCCACGTGGGCCGCAACGGCCGCAGCGCCGAAACGTTCCGTGGCGTGGTGCCCGCAAGCCAGGAAAGCAACGCCGGTCTCGCGCGCCAGGTGCGCTTGAGGCTCGGAGATTTCACCGGTGATGAAGGCGTCCGCGCCGGCGGCAATGGCCGGTTCGAAGTAGCCCTGCGCGCCACCCGTGCACCATGCCACGCGCCGCAGGGCACGGCCGTCTCCGGGCACCACCGTGATGGGTTTGTCCAGCGCCCCGCTGGCCGCAGCCGCCAGAACATCGAGCGACGCGTTGGCCCCCGCCGGACCGATGAAGCCCAGCTTCTGTTCGCCAAAGCGCGCATCGGCACGCAGGTGGAGGCGCAAACCCAGCTGCGCGTTATTGCCCAGTTCTGCATGCGCGTCCAGCGGCAGGTGGTAGGCATAGAGGTTCACGCCGGCGCTCATCAAGCGGCGCACGCGGGCCGCCAGCCAGCCGGTCAAACGCCCGTCCATGCCGCGCCAGAAAAGGCCGTGGTGCACCAGCAGCGTGTCGGCACCCGCGGCGATGGCAGCGTCGATGAAAGCCAGGCTGGCGGTGACGCCGGACACGATGCGGCGCACCTCGGGCGCACCCTCAACCTGCAAGCCGTTCGGCCCATAATCCTTGAAAAGCTCTGGCTGCAGCAGCATCTGCAGGCATGAATCCAATTCTTGACGGTGGGCCATGGCTTGATTCTGCCCCCGGCTCCTTACCCTGAAGCCCCCTGATGCGTCGAACATGGCTCGTCTTTTCGCAGGCCGTCACCATCGGCGTGGCATGTCTGTTTGTGGTCCTGACTTTCAAGCCCGACTGGCTGCCGGGTGGGCGGGCGTTGTCGGTGCTGCCGGCGCCGACGCTGATCCAGGCGGCGAGCCCGGCTTACGCCGCTGCGGCAGCCTCTGGCGGCGCCAGCGGCTTCGCACTGGCGGCACGCCGCGCCGCGCCGGCCGTGGTGAGCATCACTGCCACAAGACTTGCGCGCCGCAACCCGCACACCGACGACCCGCGCTTCAAGTTCTTCTTCGGCGACCAGCCGCAAGGCCAGGCGCAGGTGGGCCTGGGCTCGGGCGTGATCGTCTCGCCCGAAGGCTACTTGCTGACCAACCACCACGTGGTGGAAGACGCCACCGACATTGAAGTGCAGCTGGCCGACGGCCGCAACACCCGTGCGACAGTCGTCGGCAGCGACCCCGAGACCGACATCGCGGTGCTGAAGATCGACCTGCAGAACTTGCCCGTGGTCACACTCGGCGACGTGCGTGCGCTGCAGGTGGGCGACGCGGTGCTGGCCATCGGCAACCCTTTCAACGTCGGCCAGACCGTCACCGCCGGCATCATCAGTGCGCTGGACCGCAGGCAGGCCGGCGCGTCGCAGTTCCAGAACTTCATCCAGACCGACGCCGCCATCAACCCAGGCAATTCCGGCGGCGCGCTGGTGGACGCGTCCGGCAACCTCGTCGGCATCAACACCGCCATCTTTTCGCGCACCGGCGGCAGCCTGGGCATCGGCTTTGCCGTGCCGGTGGACACTGCGCGCCAGGTGATGGAAGCGTTGATCCGTGGCGGCAGCGTGCGCCGCGGCTGGATTGGCGTGGAGCCGCGAGACCTGAGCGCAGAACTGGCCGACAGCCTTGCGCTGCCGGTGAAGACCGGCGTGCTCATCACCGGCGTGCTGCAAGACGGCCCCGCGGCGCGCGGCGGTTTGAGGCCGGGGGATGTAGTGGTGAAGGTGGGCGGCAAGGCGGTGGTCAATACGGGCGAGTTGTTCTCTGCCGTTGCTTCGCTGCCGCCCGAGAGCACGGCGGTGATTGGCGTGTTGCGGGGGGCGCAGGCGCTGGATGTGAAGATTGCGGTGGGCGAGCGGCCGAAGCAGGCTGGGAATGGGCGGTGAAGTCGGCTGAGGTTGAGTGCTGCGACGGCAAAGGCAGGCCCGGGCAGGCTTGAGCGCTTCGCTATGGCGGCCTTCGCTGCGCTACGGCTTCCTTGCGGTGCTCGGTTTCATGGCCCAGTCGCGGAACTCGCTGCGTTCGCTTCGCTCACTGCGCTCAAACAGCCGCGCCAAGTCAGATGTTGATGCGCTTCGCGCGGCCAAGAAACCTCCGCTCCTCAGCGCCACAGAGGCGCGCTCAATCCTGCCCGGGCCCGCCTTTGCTGCACCAGCGGTGGCGGCTCGAAAACAGTCCCCGCTGGTGGAGAGCGGCGGGCGGTGCCCGGCAGGGGCCCACTCTGTGGCGGCGAGCAGCGCAGGCCTTGAGTCGGCGCGCAACGCGCGCTTCAACCTCTGATTTACCGCCGACTGTTTGAACGAAGCAAGCGCAGCGAGCGAAGTGAGTTGGGCGGTACGACTAAAGGCTGAGCAGCGCAGCGGAGTCGTAGCGCAGCGAAGACCGCCATAGCGTGGGCCGCTGCCGGGCACTGCCCGACGCGACGGGACGCGCGAATGCTCACAGCATCAGCGCAAGACGCTCCAAGATCAGCACCGCAAAAAACCCGAACGCCGCAATGATCGTCCACTTCACGATCACGATCCCTCGCTGCCGCCACACCACCTGCCCCGTGCCGACGTAGAGCGCAAAGCTCAGCAACCCACACACCAGCAGCAGCCCGAAGACAAGCCGAAAAATCAACATCACCAGGCCGGCGCCAATTCGGCAAAGCCCGCTGGCGCATCGGCATCGTGGGCAAAGCTCACCACGTCAAACGCCGACTCATCCGCCAGCAACTTGCGCAACAGCTTGTTGTTCAGCGCGTGCCCACTCTTGTAGGCCACGTAGCTGGCCAACAGTGGCTTGCCGGCAATGTGCAGGTCGCCAATCGCATCAAGAATCTTGTGTTTGACGAACTCGTCGTCGTAGCGCAGGCCTTCGCTGTTGAGCACACGGTAGTCGTCGATGACGATGACGTTGTCCATGTTGCCGCCCAGCCCAAGCCCCCGGGCGCGCATCATTTCCACATCCTTCGTGAAGCCGAAGGTGCGGGCACGGGCAATGTCGCGCTTGTAGACGCCAGTTGAAAAATCGAAGACCACGCGGCGGCCGGTGGCGTCCACGGCGGGGTGGTTGAAGTCGATCTCGAAGCTGAGCTTGTAGCCATGGAAAGGCTCCAGCCGCGCCCATTTCAGCGTGGCGCCTTCACCTTCGCGCACTTCCACGGCCTTCATGACGCGCAAGAAGCGCTTGGGCGCGTCCTGCATGGCGATGCCGGCGCTTTGCAGCAGGAAGACAAAGCTTGCGGCGCTGCCGTCCAGGATCGGCACTTCCTCGGCCGTGATGTCCACGCAGAGGTTGTCCAATCCCAACCCGGCACATGCGGACATCAGATGTTCGATGGTCTGCACCTTGGCACCTGCCGGGTCGCCACCGGCGCTGATGGTGCTGGCCATGCGCGTGTCGCTGACCACCAGCGCAGAAACGGGAATGTCCACCGGCGGGTTCAGATCCACGCGGCGGAAAACGATGCCGGTGTCGGGCGGGGCGGGGCGCAGTGTGAGTTCAACGCGCTGGCCGCTGTGCACGCCCACGCCGACCGCTCGGGTCAGGACTTTGATGGTACGTTGGCTCAGCATGGGTGCAATTGTCCGCGATCAAGCGCGCCCGCGTGCTGCATGCGGGATCTCAGCACGGGCTCTGAGCACGGGCTTTCAACGCGGGCTTTCAAGAATGAACTTCGGCTTCACCATGGCGGCTCAGCAGTTCCATCAACTGCTTGCGGATCAGCATGCCGGGCTTGTCGGACTCCATCGAATATTCAATGCCGCGTCGGCGCGTGTCCACCAGCGCGTCAGGGTCGGTGGATTCGAGGATGTCCTTGTCTTCGCGTGTGATGACGTGGTCAAACTCCACCAGCATTTGTTCGGGGCAATCGGCTTCAGTGTCATTGCGAAACAGCCACTGCACCAGTTGCAGGTGGCCATCGTCGATGGGCGTGAAGCAGTTGATGATGATGTGGCGGACGCCGGGCTTGGCGTTCGCGGATGGTGCAGGCGGGTATTCGATGTCCAGCCGGCGCGAAAACGGCAGGTAGTAGGCGTTGCGCATGTGGCGCTGCGTGATGGGCTCGGTACTGCCGCTGACCCGGTGGTAAGCCGGCGGGTTGGCCGCAGCGATGACGGTTTCGGCGTAAAAGCCGCCGTTTCCCCCTGGCGTTTCCACCAGTTCATAGCGACTGGGCTTGGGCTGGTCGGCCACGCCAAAAGTGGCGCGGTGCACGAAGCTGAAGTGGCTGTTGTCGAAGCTGTTTTCCAGCGCACGCACGGGGCTGGTGGCCCAGGTCTCAAAGAACTGGAAGATGGTGCGCCAACCGGGTGCGTCGAATTCAGGCATCTCGGGGATGTCGGCCAGCGGCGCTTCATCAAGCCCCACCAGTGCCACCCAGGCGTAGCCGTACTTCGCCAGGCAGCGGAACGCCGGCGTTCGGTAGTCGGGGGGAATGGCGCGCGCTTCGTCGTACTGCGGGATGCGGATGACGCGGCCGGCAGCGTTGTAAGTCCAGCCGTGGTAGCCGCATTGCAGCGCGCCATCGACACAGCGGCCCTTGCTGAGCTTGGCAGTGCGGTGGCAACAGCGGTCCTTGAGCGCGGCGGGCTGGCCTTGTGCGTCCAGGAACAGCACGATGTGTTCGCCCAGCAGCGTGAAGGGCTGCGGCTGGCCATTGGCCAGTTGCGACAGCGGCATCACGGCATGCCAGAACTTGCGGAAGACGGGTTGTTGGGTGACGAGCATGGCGTCTAGGCTAGCAGGGGTTGTGCCAAACAAGGGAGCAATGCAGTCCGGCGCCAGCGCCTGGCCCGCGCCGCGCTGCAGCGGCCCGTGGTGGACGCAGGGCCGCTATCGCAGCCGGGCAAGCCGCAGAATCGATGCATGCCACCTTCATCGTTTCCAGCATCCACCCGCCACCAGGTCGTGATTCTGGGCGCCGGCATGTCCGGCCTGTGCATGGCCGTGCAGCTCAAACGCGCGGGCCAGCACGACTTTGTCGTCCTTGAAAAAAGCGAAGGCCTGGGCGGCACCTGGTGGGACAACCGCTACCCCGGTGCGCACGTCGACGTGCCTTCGCCGCTGTACAGCTTTTCATTCGCGCCCAACCCCAAGTGGACGCGTCGCTTTGCCGCCGCAGCGGAAATCCAGTCCTACATGCGGGACGTTGCGGCGCGTTTTGGCGTCAACGCGCACCTGCGTCTGGGCCAGACCGTGCTCGACGCGCGATTCGACGAGGCCAGCGGCCTGTGGCGCATCCAGACCGCGCATGGAGACATTTTCGAGACACGCTTCTTTGTCTGCAGCACCGGGCCGCTGAGCGTGCCGCGCTGGCCCGACATTGCCGGCATCAACAGCTTCAGCGGCCCCAGGCTGCACTCGGCCGCCTGGGACGGCCGCGTGGACCTGAAGGGGCAGCGCGTGGCCCTGATCGGCACCGGGTCCACCGCTGCGCAACTGCTGGCACCGCTGACGCAGCGCGCGGCGGCCGTGACGCTCTTCCAGCGCACCGCCAACTGGGTGCTGCCACGCATCGACCGTCCTTACGGCGCAGGGGACCGCGCACTGGCTCATCTGCCGCCTTACACCGCAGCCGTGCGTGCTTTCTGGCATCACCTGCTGGAGTGGGGCCGACGCGGTTTTGACGACGGCACCCTGGCGCGCCGCGCCCTGCAGCGCACCGCAGACGCGCACCTGCGGCGCCAGGTGCCCGACGAAGCCCTGCGCCAGCGCTTGCGCCCCACTTACCCGTTAGGCTGCAAACGCATCATCTATGCCAACGACTACTACCCGGCGCTGCAGCAGCCGCATGTGTCGCTGGTGACGGCGGACATTCAGCGCATCGTGGCCGACGGTGTGGTCACGGCCGACGGCCAGCACCACAAGGCCGACGTGCTGGTGTGCGCCACCGGCTTTGACGTTCAGCACGCGCTTTCTGGCGTCACCATCACCGGCCGTGCCCACCAGACCTTGGCGCAAGCCTGGGCCGATGGCCCCGAAGCGCGGCTGGGTCTGACCGTGGCGGGCTTCCCCAACCTCTTCCTGATGCTGGGCCCCAACACCGCCACGGGGCACACGTCCACGCTGCTGTTCATCGAACCCGGCGTGCGCTGGGCGCTGCAGGCGATGCAGCAAGTGCAGCAGCGCAGCGCACGCTTCATCGACCTCAAACCCGCCGTGATGCGGTCCTTCAACGATGCGCTGCAAACGCGGCTGAAGGGATCGGTGTGGAGCCAATGCCGCAGCTGGTACCGCGCCGACAGCGGCCGCAACATCGCCATCTGGCCCGGCTTCACGGGCGAGTACGTGCGCGCGGTGGCGGCGCAGGCCTGGGGCGACTTCGAGTTCGGGTGATGCAGCAACAGGTCTGCGGCTTAAAACCGCGGCAGTGTCGCCAGCGACGCGGTGCCCGCCGCCACGTCGGCCATGATCTGCTCGCGGTCGTCCCAGCCGCGCAGCTTGCCGGGGTTGAGCAAGCCGGCCGGGTCGAAGCGCATCTTCGTGGCCACCACGTCGGGGTTGACCTGGCCCTGCTTGCCGTCTTCGACGATGTAGACGTGCGGGTTGGCGATGTAGACGCCGTGGTCGCGGTGCGTCTGCATGATCTGGTTCAGACGTTCGTCGGTGGTGTACCGCACCAGCTGCAGGCCTGAGCAATTCATCGCACCTTCCTTGGTGCGGATGAATTCCAGGTGGGTCAGCACCTCGTCACCCAGCAAGGTGCGCAATTCTTTGGCCTGCCGCACATGCTGGCCGGCGGCGAAACCGCTCTGGATGTAGGTCAGGCCCTTGTCCACCTTCATCGCATGCAGCGTGGTGTGGTTCCAGGTGTATTCGACGATCGTGCGGTTGCTGGTCTTCACCTCTGCAGCCGTCTTTCGGTGGCTGACGGTACCGCTGAACTCGGACACCAGCTGCTGGAAGCCGGACTCGCTGAATTCGGCCACCAGCACCAGCACGGCGTGGCTGCCACTGCGCATCGTGCCCTTGAGCAGCGGCGCGGCGGCCAGCAGCAAGTCGGGGATCGGCGCGGCCAGCAGCGTGACGCTCTTCTTCACGATGCCGGGCGCACTGGCCAGTGCGTCGCCAAATTCGATCGCGGCGTCAAAGCTGTCGAAACAGACAATCGCTTCCAGCCACGGATGCGCCGGCGCCAGGCCCACTTCCAGTTCCAGCACCAGGCCGTTGGTGCCGTAAACGTGGTGCAGCAGCAGCGCTTCGGGTGCGCGCAGTTCCAACACCTTCGGATCGGGCTCGATGCTCATGGCGCGCACGCCCAGCACATTGCCGGTGCTGGCCAGCGGCCCGAAGTTGATGCTGCCCACGCCACCGAAACCGCCACCGTACAAGCCGCCCAGCGTGGCGCTGCGGAAGGTGCTGGGGACGCAGCGCAGTTCCCAGCCCACTCCCTGGCTGCTGCCAGGGACTTCCTGGAACTGTTGTGTCTGCCTGTCCATCTCCATCATGCGGATGCCCGCCTGCGCGCGCGCCACGCCGGGCTTGCACCACAGCAGCTTGTTGTACGCCGACAGGTCCAGGATCACGCCGCCGTGCAGCGGCATGCACTGGCCGTAGTTGCCGGTGCCGCTGCCGCGCACCGTGATGGGCAGGCCTTGCTGCGCGCAACCGGCCACGACGGCGCGAATTTCGTCCTCGGTCTTGGGCCGCGCCACGGCGTCGGCGCGCAGCGCACTCAACTGGCGCTTGAGCACCGGGCTGAACCAGTAGAAGTCCTGGCTCAGGCGTTCGACGCGGCTGTCGGTGATCCATTCGATGCCGCTCAACTCAGCGGCCAGGGCGAAAGAACGCGCCTGGGTCTGGACGGGGTCAAAGGTCTGTGTCATGGCAGCATGGTCTTCACGAAGGCCTGGGCTTCAGCGCGCAGTTGCGCCATGTCCAGGCCTGGAATCAAGTCGTTTTCCACCACCATGCGGCCCTGCACCAGCAGCGCACGCAGCGTGGGTCGGCCGCCACTGGCCACGGGGCCGATTGCGGGGTCGTGCAGGCCAAAGTGGCGCGGCTGGTCCAGGTCATAGACGGCGATGTCGGCCGCCATGCCGACTTGCAAGGTGCCCACGCCGGGCAGGCCCAGCACACGCGCGCCGCCGGCCGTGCCGATGTGGACCACGTCCTCCACGCTCATGGCGCCGGCATGGCCGCCGGGTTGCGCCGCCCGCGCACCGGCGCGCGGGTCGGCGCGGTGCATCAGCCACGCGGCATGCGCTTCACTGGCCATGTCGGCCGCTTCGTTGCTGGCCGCGCCGTCCACCGCCAGGCCCACCGGCACGCCCAGCGCCAGGGCTTCGGGGATGCGCGCGATGCCGCTGCCCAGGCGGCCATTGCTCTGCGGGCAGTGGGCGATGCCGGTCTGGGTGCTGGCGCAGAGCTTCAGCTCGTCGTCGTTGAGGTGCACCATGTGCGCATACCAGACGTCGTCACCCACCCATTCGTGGTCGGCCACAAACTGCATCGGCGTGCAGCCGTGCACCTCGCGCGCCCAACGCACGTAGTCGTGCGTTTCGGACAGGTGGCTGTGCAGGCGGATGCCCAGACGCCGGGCTTCGCGTGCCAGCGGCTTGAGGTGGTCCACCGCGCAGCTCCAGTTGGGCGTGGTGATGGCACTGGCGATGCGGCGCATGGCCATCGGGCCGGGGTCGTGGAAGCGCTGCACGTCGCGTTCGACGCTGGCCAGAAAAGCGTCCAGCGTCTCGGGCGCCACCTGCGGCGGCGCCTGGCCGTCGGTCATCGCGCGCGCCTGCGTCTGGCCGCCGCGGCACAGCACGAAGCGCAGGCCGAGTCTGTCGGCTTCGTCGAAGACCGCCGCCGATGCGTCGAATGGCATGCCCGGGTAGTAGTGGTACTGGTGGTCGGCCACGGTCGTGCAGCCCGACAGCATCAGTTCAACCAGGCCCACACGGGCGGCTAGGCGCAGCGCGGCTTCGTGGTCGAAGTGGCGGCGGTAGGCGACAGGCACCGCCGCCAGCCAGGGCACCAGCGCCAGGTTGATGCCGGCCGGGATGCCCTTCAGAAGGCTCTGGAACAGATGGTGGTGGGTATTGATCCAGCCCGGGTAGATGACGCAGCCGTGGGCGTCGATGACGCGCTCGCCGGGCAGCGGTGCCAGCGTGCCGACGGCGGCAATGAGACCACCGCGCACGCGCACATCGGCGCCCGCGGTGCGCATGGCAGCACCTTGCAGCCCGGTGAGCAAATGGCTTGCGCCGCGAATCAAGAGATCAGTCATGGTTTGTTTCGCACGATTCAGTCATGGTTCGCTTCACTCTCGTGCCAACTGCCCAACGCCCACTTCGACAGCACCGACATCAGTGCAAACAGCAGCACGCCCGTCAGCGTGATGAGCACCAGCGCGGCAAACATGCGCGGGATGTTGAGCTGGTAGCCGGCTTGCAGGATCTGGTAGGCCAACCCCGTGCCGGTGCCGCCAGTGCCGGCGACGAATTCCGCCACCACCGCACCAATCAACGCCAACCCGCTGCTGATGCGCAGGCCGCCAAAAAAGTAGGGCAGCGCTGAAGGAATGCGCAGCCGCCAGAGCGTCTGCAGCCTTGTGGCGCGGTTCAACTTGAAGTAGCTCATCAACCCCGGGTTCACGCTGCGCAGGCCCAGCGTGGTGTTGGCGATGATGGGAAACAAGGCCACCAGAGTGGCGCAGATCACCAGCGACGCGGTGGGGCTCTTGACCCAGATGATGATGAGCGGCGCGATGGCGACGATGGGCGTCACCTGCAACAGCACGGCATAGGGGAACAGCGCCGTTTCAATCACCCGGCTCTGCACAAAGGCGAAGGCGATCAGCACGCCCAACACGGTAGCGCTGATGAAGGCGAAGAGCGTGATCTTCAGCGTGGTGTACAGCGCTCCGAAGAGCAGCCCGGCGTCGGTCACCAGCACCTCCGCCACACGCAGCGGGCTGGGCACCAGGAAGGGCGGAATGTTCAAGCCCACCACGAGCCCCTGCCACGCGGCCAGCAGCACCACAGCGACCATCGCCGGCCACAAAACCTGCTGTGCTCGCGTGGTCATGCCAGCGCCTCGTCCGCACCGGCGCCACTGGCCGCCAGCAGGCTGTCTTGCAGCCTTTTGGCATGCTGGCTGAAACGGGTGGAAACGCGGAAGTCGGGCCCGCGCGGGTAGGGTTCGTTGATCGACACTTCATCGACGATGCGCCCCGGCCGCGCCGCCATCACCACCACGCGTTGCGACAGATAGACGGCCTCGAAGATCGAATGGGTGACGAAGATGACGGTGAGCTTCTGCTGCGTCCACAGCGCCAGCAGGTCGCTGTCCAGCCGGTTGCGCGTGATCTCGTCCAGCGCACCGAAGGGCTCGT
>JAYSYB010000226.1:0-1857 GCA_043716775.1 Rubrivivax sp. | reverse complement strand
CGCGGCCAGCGTGTCGCTGGCCGCGGCCGGCGGCACGGTTGCGGTCACGACAGGCTTCATCACCACGGCCGACATGGCCGGACCGCGCAGCGACCAGGGGCGCTGCGCTGGGGTGGTGGCGGTTGCTGGTGCGTGTGTGGGCGCGGGCGGCTCCTCGCGGGCGACCACCGGCAGGGCGTGCGTCAAGCGCAACCGCAGCCAGTGCAACGACAGCGCCAGGTACAGGTTGTTCTGATCCTGCCAGTCGTTCACCGGCCCTTGCGGCTGGCCTTGGCCCGGCGTATTCATGCCACCACCAACTGCTGTGCCGGGTCGAAGGCCAGCACCGGCGGTGAGCCGGCCGCCAACACCGGCAGGCTGTCGATGCCGTCCACGCGCAAGCGCAGCAGGTAGGTGCCTGCGGCCAGGGCGGGCACCGCAAAGCTGATCGTGCTGGGTTGCGTGGCGCCGGCTGGGGTGACTATGGTTGTCGGCACCAGCTCGGCGGTGCCCAGCAGCAGCCGCACGCCAGGCTCTTGCAAGGGGCGCAGGCGCGGCGCGCAGACCACTGTGAGCGTGAAGGCCGCGTTGGCAGACGCCGTCGACGGCGAGGCCGTGATGCGCGGCGCCAAGGCCACGGGCACGGTGTTGGTCGTCCAGCTGGGGCGGCCGGCTTCGTCGACGCGCACCACCACGCCATAGCTGCCACTGGCCCAGGCACTCATGGCCGCGGCAAGCTCGGTGGTGCTGGGCAGATGGCCGCGCAGTTCGGCGGCTGATGCGCCGCCGGGTGCGCCGCCGGGTGCGCCGGCCACCAACGGCAACTCGTTGACGATACCCAGGCGGTCGCAAGTGAACACCGCTGTCAGCGTGCCATTGCGCGCCAGCGCCGTGCCCACCAGGCTCACATCGTCGCCCAGGCGCAGGGCCGGCAGCAGTGGGCCGGCGGGGTTGCGTACCGCCTGCAACACCGACGGCGGCGCGGCCTGCGCCTGCGGCCCGCGATCACCCGCGCCGCGCTGCAGCACGGGCGGGGCCACGCGCGCGCCGCCCTCGGCCTGGATCAGCACCACAGACACCATGTACGCCATCGACGGCCGGTAGCGCGCCTGCATGGCCGTCCACAGCTTGGACAGCTCTTCTGAAGTCAGGTATGCAGGGCTGATCTTGATCAACTCCACCTGGTCGGCCAGATCGACTGCGGACAGGGTGCCAAAGCGCCCGAGCACGAAGTTGCCGTCCACCGGCGAGGGCGTGGCCAGCACGGTGCGCAGCTGCTCGCGCGTGATCACCGGCGTTTCGTGCAACAACTGCATGGCGTAGCCGAGCAGCACCTCGGCATTCATGTCCTGGGTGCCGTAGGCGGTGACAAGGTAGTGCAAATCCAGCGCCAGCGGCGGGTTGCTCAGGCGGTTGCCGCGGGCGTCGCGCGAGGGCAGGTTGACATTGCGCCAGCCCAGGTTGGGTGTGACCTGGTACAAAAAGATGTTGAGCAGGTTGACCTCGGCCGCTCCGGTGACGATGCGGTCAGGCGCCTGCGCGGTGACGGCAAAGCTGCCCAACGCCGACAGGTCGTGGTTGAGCAGGCCTTCGTTGAGCAGGTCCTTGAGCGTGGCCGTAACCCCGGCGATGGCCAGTGGACCGCTCATCGGCTGCCACCGTTGCGCTCGTGCAGGTACTGGTCCAGGCTGAGCCGGGGTGATGCGCCGCGGCTGCGGGCGGTGGCGGTGTCAATGGGGGCGGCCACGGCGCGCACTTCGACGCGGCCGATGGTCACCTGCACCGGCGGCAATTGGCGCGGCGGCGCCGCGGCCGGGCGCGCGGAGGTTTGCGCAGAGGCGCGCACCGCGGCCCGCAGCGCCGGCACCAGCGCCGCAG
>JAYSYB010000225.1:0-1857 GCA_043716775.1 Rubrivivax sp. | reverse complement strand
GTCACGCCACGAATCGAAGTGGGGCGCCATGGGCGCAGTGGCTGAAGCATTTGGAGTGGCCTGGCAGCAAGCGGGCGACTTGCCGAAGGCCCAGCAGTGGCTGCAGCGCGCCATGATGGCGGCCGACGGCAGCGCGTCCTTGCGCGCCGCAGAGCGCCACGCCGCATTGCACCTGCGCCTGGCCGCCGCCGATCTGGACGCACGCCGCACGAAGCCGGCTCGCCAGCGCCTGAGTGCGGCGCATGCCGAGCTGCACCGCCTGGTGCAATGGCAGCCCACGCTGCCGCGCCTGCGCCTGGCCCAGGTGGCCGCACGCCTGGAACTGGGGGCCGCGTTGGCGGAACAGCCCGTGGCGCCACGCAACGAGGCCCTGGCGCGACTGCGCGTGGCCGCGGCGCATAGCGCTGAGCGGGCGCGCTCGGTCCACGCGCCCGGCGGCCCGGTCGCTGCAGCGGTGCAAGCCGATTGCGAGCTGGACCTGTGGCTCGCAGATTGGTTGACGGCCGGCAAAGGCGTGTTGACGAAGTCAGCGCTGGCACGTTGGCCGGGGCGCATGGCGCTGGAAGGCCAGGTGCTGCGTGCGATCGCAGGCTCGGGACTGTCGGCCGCATTGCCGGCACTGCTGGCGCAATTCAACACCCAGCCGCCGCTATCGGGCCCGTACACCGCACCCGGGTTGAACGAGGACGACGCCGATATGCCCTGGGCCGCGGAGCGCCGCCTGCGAATGGCGCTCACCCACTACGCCAGCGCGCGCAGCGGCGCCGAGACAGAAGCCGCGCGCACGCTGCTTCTGCGCTGGCAAGCCTTGCTGCACGGCACAGCCTCGCGCTGAGTTCGCGCACCGCACCCAACCCTGACGCACTCGCCTTCGCGCAGCTTCTCGCACCTGGCGTTGGCGCTGGGGCTGGGGCTGGGGCTCTGGGCCCACGTTGGCGTATCCCACGCGGCCGACACGCCCACCCTGGCCTACTGCGACGGCAGCCACCAGCGGGCTGCGGGCTGCAGAGCCCGCAGCCACCAACGCCCGTGCTGTATCGCTCAATCGCCGCCTGCTGCGGCTGCCGCAGGTGCAGGGCGCTCCGCAGGCGGGCCGCTGGCGCCTGCACCACGCCGCGACCGCGACCATCGTGGCCACTCAGGGGGTAGAGGTGAGTGGTGACGACGGCCACCTTGCCTTGCAAGCACACACGGCCGCATTGCCGCGAGAACTTGCGCAGCGATACAAGTGGGTCGGCGCGCGCCTGCCCCTGGCCTTGGCTGCCGCCGATGTGCCGCGCATGGCGGCGCTTCTGCGCAGCGCCGTGCTGCTGGTGCAGGAAGACGGACAAGGCCGCATGCCGATCGCAAACGGATCACCCGATGGTCACCCACTTACGTGTGGCGATTGACGCGGGGTGAAACCCCTTGAAATGTCACATCAAGACGATGTCGTACTGCTCCGGGTTCATACCCGGCTCTGCGCTCAGCGAAATCGGCCTGCCGATGAATTCACTCAAACCCGCCAGGTGCACGCTCTCTTCGTCGAGCAGCATCTCCACCACCGTGGCGCTGGCAATCACGCGGAATTCGCGCGGGCTGAACTGGCGGGCTTCGCGCAGGATCTCGCGCAGGATGTCGTAGCAGACGCTGCGCGCCGTCTTCACCTGGCCGCGGCCCTGGCAGGTGGGGCAGGGTTCGCACAGCATGTGGGCCAGGCTTTCTCGCGTGCGCTTGCGCGTCATCTCCACCAGGCCTAACTGTGTAAAGCCGCTGACGGTGGTGCGTGTGCGGTCGCGCGCCAGCTGCTTCTTCAACTCGGCCAGCACCGCCTGCTGGTGGTCTTCACGCGTCATGTCGATGAAGTCGGCAATGATG
>JAYSYB010000224.1:0-1859 GCA_043716775.1 Rubrivivax sp. | reverse complement strand
GTGGTGCCCATGGCGCGGATCGAACGCGCGACCTCCCCCTTACCAAGGGGGTGCTCTACCACTGAGCCACATGGGCATCGGTACGGGTCTGGCGGCGCGTGCCTTGAGGCTTCAAACCGGCAGACCCGTAACGACGTTGCTGACTGGTACCGCAGACCCTGAACCTTCCGTGGAGCGGGAGACGGGAATCGAACCCGTGTCATTAGCTTGGAAGGCTAAGGTTCTGCCATTGAACTACTCCCGCAAGGCTTCTTGACCGAAGTTGACTGAAGTTGCTCCTGAAGACCCTGTTCGCCGACACCCTTTGACGAAAGACTTTCCTTGAATCACTCTGGTGGAGGAGGGTGGATTCGAACCACCGTAGGCGTAAGCCAACAGATTTACAGTCTGCCCCCTTTAGCCACTCGGGCACCCCTCCGAAGAGCCTGTGACTATAACACGGCCGGCGCTCACGGCAGCCGCCAGTCCACCGCCCCGCGGCCACTGGCAGCGAGAAAACGGTTGGCTGCGCTGAAGTGGCCACAGCCGACGAAAGGCACGGGTGGGCGGGCGGCGGACAGCGGCGACGGATGGTTGCTTTGGAAGACCCGATGCGCCGAATGCGAAGCACTGCGAGTGGTAGCGGGCAACCAGGCCTGAGCATGCGCCCCCCAGAGCATGAAAACTCTCGGCAACCGATCAACCCACAACGCCTGACATACAGCGTCAGTGAGTGCATGCCAACCAATTTTGGCGTGGCTGGCTGCTTGGCCCGCTTCGACCGTGAGCGAGGTGTTGAGCAGCAGCACGCCGCGCTCGGCCCAGGGCAGCAATGACCCACTTTGGGGCAGCGCCTGCGCCAGATCGCGATGCAGTTCCTTGAAGATGTTGCGCAGGCTTGGTGGCAGCCGTTGCCCGGCCGGCACCGAAAACGCGAGCCCCTCGGCCTGCCCCGGCCCGTGATACGGGTCTTGGCCCAGGATCAACACCTTGGTGGCGGCCAACGGTGTGACCTCGAGCGCGCGAAAGACCTGCCCCGGGTAGACCGTGGCGCCAGCTTTAACGCGCGCGTCAACGCAAGCCAGTGTCGATTGCCCGGCCGTGCTCTCGCCCCAGCGTTGCAGCAGCGGCCGCCAATCCGACGACACACGATCCAGTTGCGCCCGCAGCGGCGCAGCCAAACGGTTCAAGCGAAGAGTTCCGCCAGCGCCGCGCCGGGGTCGGGCGCACGCATGAAGGCCTCGCCGACCAAAAAGGCGTGCACGCCCGCTGCGCGCATGCGCAGCACGTCGCCACGGTTCAGGATGCCCGACTCGGTCACCATCAATCGGTCCGCCGGCACTTGAGACAGCAGCCCGAGCGTGGTGTCCAGCGTGACCTCGAAGGTCTTCAGGTTGCGGTTGTTGATGCCCAGCAGCGGCGTCTTCAAACGCAATGCGCGGTGGAGCTCCACGCCGTCATGCACCTCCACCAGCACGCCCATGCCAAGCGCGTGGGCGCAGGCTTCCAGATCGCCCATCAACGCATCGTCCAGGCAGGCGGCGATGAGCAAGATGCAGTCGGCGCCCAGCGCACGGGCTTCCACCACCTGGTATTCGTCGACGATGAAGTCCTTGCGCAGCACAGGCAGCGTGCACGCGGCGCGCGCTTGCTGCAGGAACGCGGCAGCGCCCTGAAAGAAGCGCTCGTCGGTGAGCACGCTCAAACAGGCCGCACCGCCCGCTGCATAGCTGGCGGCGATCTCGGCGGGAACGAAGTGTTCGCGCAGCACGCCTTTGCTCGGGCTGGCTTTTTTCACTTCGGCGATGACGGCCGCGCCACCGCTGGCCAGGCGGGTGCGCAGTGCGGCTTCGAAGTCCCGCAAGTCACCCATGCAGCGT
>JAYSYB010000223.1:0-17571 GCA_043716775.1 Rubrivivax sp. | reverse complement strand
TCGAGGGTTTCGGCGACGCAGGCCGGGCAGGTGGCCCAGTCGGGTGCGATGCCCAGGCCTGGCAGGGCGGTGGCGCTGCGGTGGATTTCAAAGGCCGCTGGCAACGTGACGGGCAGGTCGATGGCCGACGCGCGCAGCGTGTCGATGCGCAGCCCGCCCCGGCCCGGCGCGCACAAGCCCGCCTCGAAGTTGCGCAAGGCATCCGCGGTGCCGTAGGCCTGCACCACCGCCGCCGTGCCTTCGTTGTGCACCGTGCCGGTCAGCCCCTGCAGGCGGGCCAGCCGCAGCACCTGCGGCCGCAGGCCCACGCCCTGCACGATGCCGCGCAGCTCAAAACGCCGGCCTTCGATAGGCTCGACGGCGGGTGCGAGCCGGCTCATGGCAGCACGTCCCACAACAGCACCCGGTTGTTGCCGGAATCGACAACCACGGCGGTGTCGCCGGCGATGGCCAGCGCATAGGGCCAGCACAGCGAATCGCGCGTTGCGGCGAGCCACCGGTTGTCGCCCTTGTCGGTGAAGCCGGCCTGGCCGGCCAGCGCTTGCGCGTCGGGCAGCCAGGGCGAATCAAAACGCAGCAGGCGTGAATTCGCGGTGTCGGTGACGAAGAGCCTTCCTGCGTGCACCGCCAGGCCGTAGGGCATGTTGAAAGCGCGTGCGGTGGGGTAGTACTCGCCCCGGTTGTGGTCCAGCGCGGCGGCGTCGACCTGGCCGATGAGGGTGTCGCAGGCCTGCATGTGTTGCGTCGGGTCGCTGTCCCACAGCAGCAGCCGGTTGTTGCCCGCGTCGGCCACACACAGCCGGCCTTGCCAGTGCGCCACCGCATGCGGCCAGCGCAGGGTGCCGGCACCGACGGCACCGGCGTTTTCATCACGGTGGTCGAAGTCGGGCTGGCCCAGCACGCTGTTCGCCCGCGAGCCGTGCGTCTGCGGCACGCCGTCGAAGCGCAGCACGCGCCGGTTGCCGGTGTCGGCCACCCACAGCCGCCTGCCGTCCCAGTGCACGCCGTAAGGCCAGTACAGCGTGTCGGCGGCAGGGCGGTCGGCGCCGCGGTTGATGAGGCCGCCGTGCAGGTCGGCCTGGCCCAGCACCACGTCGGCGGGGGCATGGCTGCAGCGCGGCGCGCGGTGCCAGATCAGCACGCGGTGGTTCCAGGCATCGGCGACTGCAAGACCTTCATCGATCGCGCAGACGCCGGTGGGCACGTTCAAGCTCTCGCCGTGCACCGGGCCTTTGGCGTTGCGGCCTTCGGCATTGAAAGTCGGTTGGCCGATCAGCCATTCGGCGTTTTCATCGTCGCGTGTGGGCAGCTCGGGCCAGCCCAGCAGACGGTGGTGGCCGGTGTCTGCCACCCACAGCGCGCCGTCGGCCGTGACGGCTGCGCCTCGCGGGCCGAAGAGGCCGTGCGACGACGGGACGATGGGCTCGGAGAAAGCCCGCTGCGCGCCCAGGATCACACGCGCGCCGCCTGCGGCCAGCGCTGGCATAGCAACGCTGCGGGCGCGCGGGCGCGCCAGCGAGACTTTGAGCACCGGGTGGATGGCAGCCTGGCTCATCGTCAGGCTTCCAGCTTCACGGCGACTCGGCCGCCTTGCACGCGCACGCCATGCACCACCAGTTGGACCTCGGGCACGTCCAGGCATTCGCCGGTGTCCAGGCGGTAGCGGAAGCCGTGGTGCGGGCATTCCAGCACCAGGCCTTCCACCGTGCCATCCACCAGCGCCAGGCCCAGGTGGGCGCAGGCGTTGTCGACGCAGCTGACCTGTCCGCCGTGGTCACGGTGCAAGAGCACAGACCGGTCCTTCACGTTGCGGGCCGCTACCGCGCCGGGCAGCAGTTCATCGAGGGCACAGACATCGACGAAGCCCTTGTCGCTGGCCTTCGCGAAAGGGCTGATGAAGTGGATCGGCACGGCCTCACCGGGCGTGTGTGCGGCGTGTGTTTCTGCCGGCCGCCGCACCTGCAGCACGCGCACGATTTCCGGCGCGTGTTGCTTGATCGCGCGTTCAACGCCTTCGGTCAGCGTCTGCCCCGAAGCCGGGCAACTTTGGCAGTTGCCGGTCAAGCGCACCTCCACCGTGTCCGGCGGCTTGAGCGCGATCAGCTCAACGCCGCCGCCATGTTCGGCCAACATCGGCGCTACCGATTCCAGCGCCGCCTGCACCCGCACTTCCAGCGGGTCGCGCACGATGCCGTGCAACCGCAGCACGGCAAAAACGAAGGGGTCGCGCACCACTTGCTTCAGCTGCGCGGCGGCAGCGGGTTCGCTGCGCAGGCCCTTCACCAGGCGCAGCAGTGCTTCGCGGTGCAGGGCCTCGACGGCGTTTTTCAAGTGGTCCAGCACCACGCGCTGTTCCAGCGGCCAGGCCTCGCCGATGGCCAGCAATGCGCTCACTTCGCCGTCCATGTGGGCCAGGCGTTCGGCGTCGTCGTGCGCAGGCGCGTTCAATGTTGCACGCTCAGTTGTATTTCAGGTCGCGGAACAGCCAGGGCAGCAGTGCACCGCCTGCGGCACCGCCCACGACCATGCCCAGCCAGGGGTTCAGCAGGCCCAGGCCCACCATCACCAGCAGAGAAACCGCAAAGCCGATGCCCCACTGGCGGAAGACGGCCGCGTTGTCGCGGAACAGCTTGCCAGCGATGAAGAGCTTGCCTGCATTGAGGGCCATGTCCAGCATGTCAGCCCCTTCAGCGCGACGCGTGCAGCAGCGCTGCCAGCACGGCGGCAGGCACCACGGCACTGAGGCCGAAGAAACTGCCCATCAGCGCGGCCATCTGGTTGCCCAGGGCTTGGCCACCAATCTTCACGCCGATGGCAGCACCGCCGGCCGCGCCGGCAAGCGCCGCCGCCAGGCACATCAACACGCCAGCCATCATCTAGGGCACTCCTGGTGTTCTGGGTGGGGGAAGACGGTTGCAGCGGGCGTCAAGACGCTGCTGCACCAGGCATATCAGGCACCCGCGACGCCCCAAATTCGGCCTGCTGGCTGTCGATGCCAGCCAGCGCTTCGGCCACGGCACCGCCCGCGTCGGCCATGCCGTGGCGCTGGAAGATCGTCAGCGCTTCGCGGTAGAGCCCCCGCGCCTTGGCGGTGTTGCCGGGGTTGCCGGGGTTTCCCATGACCGGGTGTTCGGGGTCGTCCGGCAGGTTCAGCAGCGCGTTCGCTTTATTCGCCACCGTGTTGGCGTATTCCACCGGCATGTCGCGCGCAGTGCGCACCTTGAGCGCCTCGTCGTAGGCCTCGATGGCGCGCAACAGGTTGGCTACGGGGTGGCTGGTGGGCGCGTACTGCAGCGCGTTGCCCAGGTTGTTTTGCGTCATCGCGTATTCGCTGGGGTGGTCCACCAGCGTCACCAGCGCCAGCACTTCTTCGAAGGACTGCACCGCCAGCGCTTCGCGCATGCGGGCACGTTCATCCGTGGCGGGGATCGACAGGTAGGCAATGGCAAGGTTGTTGTGCAGGATGGCAAATTCGCGCGGCCAGGCTTCCTTGGTAAAGACACGCAACGCGCGGTGGTAGTGCGCAATGGCGTCCTGGATGCGGCCGCGGTGCGCGCCCACCAGGCTCTGCAACACCAGGCCCAGATTCATGTCCAGCTCTGCGGCCTCTTCGGGCAGGCCATGTGCTGCAAGGTCGGCACGCGCCGCCTCAAAGCAGTCCTGCGCGTCCAGCAGCGCTTGCACGCCGCCAGCGGGCAGCGCCTGGTGTGCGGTGCCTTCTCGGGCGCGAATGCGTGCAGCCAACAACTCAAAACCTGGCGGCACCAAGGCCAGCGCGCGTTGGTACAGCAGCACAGCGTCGTGCAGCTGCTGCGCCGACCGCGGCCTGATCTGCAGGCCGCGCGCCACTTCCATCAGCATCTCGGCACGCTCTTCGGGTGTGGCACGCGGGTCTTCGGCGATCGCCAGTGCAGCTTGCACTTCGGCGTCGGCCGTGGAGAAAGACCCCGACAGGGGCGCCGCTTCAGTGGCGGGCGCAATGCTTGGCATGTCGGGTGATCTCCGGATCTGCGCTCACCTGGGCAGGTGACGGGAACACAGTGTTCGCGCTTGCACAGAAATGAATATGAGGTATTCACCCTATGACAACTAAGTTTTCAACCCTCCAGCTCGCCATCTTCTGGCGCCAGCGGGCCAAGCACCAGGCAGTGACGCTCGCGCAATGCGGCGGTCAGCGCGTCCACCCGCAGTGGGCGCGCGAAGTAGTAGCCCTGTATCTCGTCGCAACCGTGGCGCCGCAGAAAGTCAAGTTGCGGCCGCGTTTCAACACCCTCGGCCACCACCTTCAGCTTCAGGCTGTGCGCCAGGCTGATGATGGCGCGGGCGATGGTGGCGTCATCCGAGTCAGTGGTGACGTCGCGGATGAATGCGCGGTCGATCTTCAGTGCATTGAGCGGAAAGCGCTTCAGGTAGGCCAGGCTGGAGTAGCCGGTGCCGAAATCATCGACGCTCAGGCGGATACCCAGCGCCTTCATGTTGCGCAGGGCCTGCACGGCAGCTTCGGAATCGCTCATCAGCGTCGATTCGGTCAGCTCCAGTTCCAAGAGGCCGGGCGCCACCCCGTGCGCGATGAGGATGCCACCGATGACGGCGTCCAGCCCGTCCTGCCGGAACTGCCGCGCCGACAGGTTCACCGCCACTGGCGGCGGGTCCAAGCCCAGCGCCTGCCAGGCCTTGATCTGTGCGCAGACGGTGGCCACGACCCATTCGCCCACCGGCACGATCAGGCCCGTCTCTTCAAGCAGCGGGATGAACTCCGCTGGCGAGATCAGGTCGCGGCCCGGGGGTGACCAGCGCAGCAACGCTTCCATGCCGCTGATTTCGCCAGTCAGCAGGCTGACCTTGGGCTGGTAGTGCAGCAGCAGTTCACCTCGGCCCATGGCACCGCGCAGGTCAGTTTCCAGCCGCATGCGGGCCTCGGCGCGCTCGTTCATCTGCGGCAGGTAGAACTCGAAGCCGTTGCGGCCAGTTTCCTTGGCGCGGTACATCGCGGTGTCGGCATTTTTCAGCAGCACCTCGGGCTCGGTGCCGTCGACGGGGTAGATGCCGATGCCCACGCTGGCCGTCACGTAGGCCGTGTGCTCGCCCAGGTGGTACGGTGCCGACAGCGCCGCCACCACCTTGCGCGCCACGTTGGCTGCGTCGTCTTCACGCGCCAGGTGCGCCAGCGTGACGGTGAATTCGTCACCACCCAGGCGGCCCACGCCGTCGCTGGCGCGCACGGCGTCCTTCAGGCGCGCCGCAATGTCCACCAGCAACTGGTCACCCACGGCGTGGCCCCAGGAATCGTTGACGTGCTTGAAGTGGTCGATGTCGATGAAGAGCACGCCCACCGATCGCTTGTCGCGTTCGGCGTCGATCAACGACTGGCCCAGCCGGTCCAGGTACAGGCTGCGATTGGGCAGGCCGGTGAGGGCGTCGAACTGCGCCATGTGCGTCAGCTGTTCATCCGCGCGGTGGCGTTCAATCGCTGCGGCCAGCGTGTTGCTGACGCTTTGCATGAAGGTGGCATCGGCGGCATTGAAGCGACCCGGTTCGACGGCATAGACGCCCAGCACGCCGTAGGACCCGCCCGCGCCGCAGATCAGCACCTCCACGGCAGCGCGCACCCGATGCGCGCGCAGAATTGGCGACGATGCGAAGCGAAACTCGGTCTCGAAATCGTCAACGATGATCGATTCGCGCGCACCGAGCGCAAAGTGATCTTGGGTCTCGACCACAGCGTCGAAGTGCGGGTCGCGCAGCCACGCATCGTCCCAGCCGGCGCCAGCCACGTGTAGCAGCACGCGGTCATCTGGTGTTGTGGTGAGCAGGCGGCACAGGCCGACATCCAAGCCGCGCCGGATCACGGCGGCGGCCTCGGTCATCAATTCGTCCTGCGGCGGGTTTTCCAGCGCAAACTGGCCCAGGCGGGCGAGCATGTCGTGGCGCTGTGCAAGCTGCACCATTGCGGCCTGGCGTTCAAGCCGACGCGTCGTGTCGCGCACGGTTCTGACGACGAGACTTGCACCGCCTACCTGGATGGACCGCGACTGCACTTCGACCGGCAGCCAGCGGCCGTCGGCATGCCGGATCTGGGTTTCGACGGCACGGCTGTCCGAAGCGCCTGCCAGCAGCACCGCCTGCGCGGCAGCTGAAAAGCGAAGGGGGAACAGATCGTTGGGTGTGCACTGCAGCAGCTGTGTCGCCGTGCGGCCGAACAGCATGCAGGCGGCGATGTTGACATTGGCCACCCGCTGCCGTGTGCGGTCGATCACGACGATGGCGTCGGCGGTGGCCTGCAGCGTGGCGTCCAGTTGCAGCAGGCGCTGCGCGTCTTGCTGGCGCCCGGTGATGTCCTGCACACTGATCACGCACAACGGCGCGCTGCCGTGGGTTCTTCTGCCGTTGATCTCGAACCACCGTGCCTCGGCTTGCGGTTGATCTTGTTTGTGCGGGCTTGGGTAGCGCAAGCTGAAACTTTCGACCTGCCCCTTCAGCAACTGCCGCAGGTGGCCGGTGAGGGCCACGGTCAGTAGCGTGGGTGCGCCGAAGACGCGCGCGCACAGGTCCAGGAAATTCGCGCCGTCGGCCGCGTCATCCACCCCCGCGCCCAGGCCGGCCACCAGCAGCGGCCAGGCGCCGCCGGTTCCCAGCACGGTGCCTTGTGCGTCCAGCACGCAGAGCAAGTCCCCCACAGCAGCGGCACCGGCTGCGGCCAATGTGTCGCTGCCTGCCGAAAGGCTGTGCATGTTTGGCCTGCGATCAGTGATCGGCATTGGGCTTTCAGGGATCGGGTTTCTCGTCAGGTGCACAGCCTACCTGCACCGTAGCTTTCGGCATGGCCGCAGTCAACTTGATGATCGCAGGCCCCGCAAGGCTGGCCCTACACTGCCGCAATGCCGCATTCGACACAGCCGGGCGGTCCCATCGCGCCGCTCAGTGCCCCAACCCCGGCCATCACCGTGCGCCACCTGCGCCAGGTCCTGCTGTGGCCTTTGCGGCTGATTCCCGACGGCGTGGCAGACGATTCCGAACACCGCCGGGCGCCTTGGCAGCTGCTGCGCGCCATGGGTGACGCCTCACCCTGGCACGAACACTTCGACGAATACAACAGCGGCGCTGGCGGCTTCCACGAACGCCACTACAACGAATTCGTCACCTTTCTACCCTATGTGCAACGCTTCCTGTACGGCGAAGGCCGCAACGGGCGCGCCGGCGGCGACAGCAGCATGGGTTCACCGATGCGCGTCTTCCGCCGCCGCGACATTGCCGCCGTGCGTGTGGTGCCTCGGCCGGGCGACGCACCCATCACGCTGCAGGTGGTGCACGTCGACCTGTATTTCTTCTACGGCGTGGACATCGTGCTGCTCAATGTGGAAGTGGCCGCCGACGACCTCCCGCTGGCGCAGGCGCAAGAGTTGATGTACCGCTTTGGCCGCGCCTACCCGGCGGGCTGGGACGCAAAAGGCCAGGCCGTGCACTGCCTGGCGGGCGTGGAGTGGCTGGCCGCAGACGGCAGCGTGCTGGCGCGCAGCGACGCGCAGGAGCGCGAGAACTTCCTGGCCCACGTGGCCGAACACCGCGCGCCGCGCAGCTCTGCGCACTGGGACTTTGTGCTGTCGCCGCTGGTCAACCACCACTCTGCATTGCCAGGCACGTTGCGCTACCGCCAGATCGAGTACTACCGCATGCCGATGATGGCCTACCTGGCCGTGGACGAACCGCGCCTGTTGACGCGCAGCGACTTCATCCGCCTGGGCTTGGTCACGGGCGGCGGCGACGCGCTGCTTGGCAGCGAAGTCCCCTTGCCCTACGGCGAACAGCACCTGGCCGACTTTGAGCAGAACTTCTGCTACGACCGTTTCTGGTCTGACGCCGGCGCTGCGCCCAATACGCGTTACCTGTGTTCAGGACTTGCGCTGATTGCAGTGGGCGACGCGCAAAGCGAGTTCTATCGCTGCGCCAACCGCGGCGTGCTGGCGCAGTTTCGCCACCAGCACTTCCTGCTGTTCCTGATTGCACATTTCCAGAAAGCCACGCTGCTGATGTATTCAGACCAGCTGGCCGAAGCGCTGACGGCGATGGACGTGAGCAAGCCCGAAAGTGTCAAGCGCTTCAAGCGCCTGATCCGCCTGAGCTACATCGGCTTCCTCGGCTTCACGCACCGCTACTGGTTCCACGAGGTGTCCGAGCAGGCGCATGTGAAGGCGCTCTTTCACCTGTGCACCCGGCACCTGCAGATCGACGCCGTGTATGAGGAAGTGAAAGAGCGCATCCGCGACATGAACAGCTACCTCGACGCCGATTCCCTGCGCCGGCAGGCCAACACCGTGGTGCGACTGACGGTGGTGACGATCATCGGCCTCATCGGCACCATCACCACCGGCTTCCTGGGTATGAACCTGCTGGCAGAGGCGGATGCATCGCTGCCCCGAAAACTGTTCTTGTTTGTGAGCGTCTTCGTGCCCACGATTTCGCTGACGGTCTACACGATGGTGAAGTCCAAACGCCTGTCCGACTTTCTGGACGCGGTGTCCGATGAACGCCTGTCCGTGTGGACCAAGACCAAGGCCTTCTTCGGCGTCTGGGTGTCGCCACGCGGCTGAAGGGCGGGCCCGATTTCAGTCGCCCGCGCCCAGTACCAGCACCGCGTTGCTGCCGCCGAAGGCAAAAGAGTTGGACAGCATCGTGCGCGCGGCCACGCCGTCGCGGGCGGCGCCGGGCACGTAGTCCAGGTCGCATTCGGGGTCTGGCGTCTGCAGGTGCATCGTCGGCAGCGCCACGGCGTGGCGCATGGCCATCAACGACAGCACGCATTCCAGCGCCCCGGCGGCGCCCAGCAGGTGGCCGTGCACGGCCTTGGTGGCGCTGATGGGAATGTGTTCAGCGCGGGCACCAAACACCGCGCGGATGGCTGCCGTTTCAGTGCTGTCATTGGCCTGCGTGCCGGTGCCGTGGGCGTTGATGGCGTCCACCGCACCGGCGTCGATGTGGGCCGACTGCAGCGCACACCGCAGCGCCGCAGCCTGGCCTTCGACACTGGGCCGCGTGATGTGGCTGCCGTCGCTGGACAGGCCGTAGCCCAGGATTTCGCCCAGGATCGGCGCACCGCGCGCCACGGCCCGGTCCCACGGCTCCAGCACCAGCATCGCCGCGCCTTCACCCAACACCATGCCGCTGCGGTTTCCTGAAAACGGCCGGCATGATGCGTGCGGTTCCTGCGGGTCAAGCTGCGCCACGGTGTGCAGCGCGCACCAGGCCTTCAGCGAGCCCGGTGCCAACGGCGCTTCTGCGCCGCCCGCGATGGCCACGTCCAGCTGGCCACTGGCCACGCGCAGCCAGGCCTCGCCAATCGACACGGCCGACGAAGAACAGGCGGTGGAGTAGGTCATGTTCGGCCCCCGAAAGCCGTGTTCCATGCCGATCCATGCGGCGGCCGCGTTGTGCATGCCCAGCAGGATGGTGAAGGGCTTGACGCGGTCGGAATCGTCGCCGTAAAAGGTCTTGTAGCCCTCGTCCTGGCTGGTGATGCCGCCCATGCCGGTGCCGACGAAAACGCCGGCACGGTCCAGGTCCAACCCGGCCAGCGCGCGGTGCGACGCATCCACTGCCTGGTTGGCGGCGAAGAGTGCAAAGAGGCTGAAGCGGTCCAGCATGCGCAGCTGCATGCTGGTGAAGAGTGCGGCTTCGTCCAGGTGGGCGGTGGCGGCCAGCGGTGTGCTCAGGCGGTTGGCAAAAGGGTAGTGCGGCAAGTCCAGCACGCGGATGCCGGACCGCCCGGAGCGCGCAGTGGCAAAGGCAAGCTCTGCGCTGTTGCCCAGGGGCGATACGACGCCGAAGCCACTGACCGCCACGCGCCTCATGTTGCAGGGTGTGCCTGGGCGCCTGGGGTTGCGGGGCTGACGCGCGGCGGCTTTGCAAGCGGGGCCGCCGAGCGGGCGACCAGCTGGTCGATGTGGTGCACCACGTCAGACAGCGTCAGCGGGTTGATGGGGGCCGCCGGGATGGTGATCCTGAAAACCTCTTCCACCTTCCAGAGCAGTTCCACCGTGCCCAGCGAATCAATGTCCAGGCCCGCCAGTGTGGCGTCAGGCGTGAGCCTTTCAGGCGCCAGGTTGAAGGACTGCTGAAGGATCACGCTGAGGCGTTCAAAAGTGGTGCTCATGGTAGGCGTCTGCGGAAAGCAGGTCTCAGGAAGTATGCGGGGCAACGGCAGGGACGGTCTGGGCGGGCAAGGCATGTTGTGCAGGTGGCACCAGTGGCACCAGTGGCACTAGGCGGCCGTCTGGCACGTGGCGCGCCTTGCCGCCCCAGCGCGCGCCGCGTGTCAACAGCGCAGGCCAACGCTCGGCCAGCGCCATCAGCACCGTGGCGCTGCGGCGGTGCATGGCGGCGTGTGCAAAAGCCGCGGCCAGCCGCACGCGGGGGGTAAATTCACGTTGCCAGTCGGCGGCATAACGGCGTTGCAGCACGGCCTGCAGCGCCGCCGCAGGCGCGCGCGAATCCACGTCGGCCAGCAGGTGCCGGCACAGCAACGCGGCAGACTGCAGCGCCATGCTGATGCCTTCACCCAGGATGGGATGCGCTTCACCGGCAGCGTTGCCGATGCAGAACATCTCATCAGTGGCTGCGATGCGCACGCCGGGGTCGATGGGCCCGGCGGCCAGCCATTGGCCGTCGCGCGTGGCGCTTTGCAGGGTTTGTTGGACACCACCACATTCGTGCATCAGCCAGTTCTGCACCGCGTCGCCCGCACGCAGCCCCGGCGCCATGCCGCGCAGTTGGCTCAGGCGGTCGCGGCGGATGCAGCAGGCCAGGGTGAGCACGCCGCCATCGGCCACGACCATGCCGCCATACCCGCCGTCCAGCGCCAGCACGCTGATGGTGTCGGCCGCATGCGTGGCGCCGGTGAAGGTGGCCTTGAAGGCAAAGAGATCGGCCCGGCTGTGCGACCTTCGCGGCGGCAGCTGCCGCTGCGGCTGCCGTTGCAGGTGGCCGGAGGGCAGCGCTTCCCACGCGCCGTGGGCGTCGATCAGCAGCGGCGAGCGCAGGCGCTGCAGCGCCGATGACTCCAGCGCCCGCAGCTCACAGTGCCAGGCCCCGGGCCCGCCCTGGATGGCCTGCACCGACCACGGCTGCAGCACCGTGGCACCTGCTGTGCGCGCCTGCGCCAGCAGCAGCGTGTCCAGCGTTTCTCGGCCCAGGGCACGGCCCCACGCATAACGGGAATGTGCTGCGGCTGGCAGATCGGCCTTCACCGCGCTGTCGCCGCGCAGCAGCGCCACCTGGCGCAGTTCGCCGCCGGCCTGCGTTTCAAAGGCGTCCGCGATGCCCAGCTGCGCCAAGAGTGGCAGGTTGCTGGCGGCGATGCATTCGCCGCAGACCTTGCGACGCGGGAATGTCTGCCGTTCAACCAACGCGACGGCCCAGCCCGCGCGCGCCAGCAGAATCGCCGCCGCCGAACCGGCGGGGCCGGCGCCGATGATGACTGCATCGAAAGGCCGGTTGGCCGTGCGGTTGCTGCCGTCGGTCAAGTGGTCTCTCCCATCCGCAGCTGCCGCGCACTGAAGCAGTGGCTGAAGAGGCCGGCCGCGTATTCCCGGCACTGCCAGGCGCCCTTGCCAGGCCAGCGTGACCCCAGGTCGCGGGCCCGAAAACCTGCGTGCACGCTTACCACCGCGTCGGCCCGGGTCACCGCGTTGGCGCCCAGCGCACCGACGCAGTGGCTGCCCGCCAGCGCCAGCCAGTCGCGGCGCGGTTCGCAGGCAAAGAAGCGCAGCGCCTGCGACGCCACGGCGCGCAGCACGGTGTCGAGTTGCGCGCCTTCAAAGTGGTGCAGGAAGAGGCTGGTTGAAATCAGGTCCCAGAGCGGCGCAACGGAGGTGTCCGCGCTGTCAGCGGCCGGCGCAGCCCAGTCCAGCACATCGGCCACGCGCACGGCGGCGTCCCAGCCGAGGCTTGCGTATTCGGCCAGCGTGGCCTGGCTGACAACGCTCTGGCGGTCCAGCAGGGTCAGCTGCACTGGCGGCCACGTGCTGCCCAGGCGGCGCGCCACGCCCAGCAGCAGCGTGCCGTCGCCGGCACCCAGCTCCAGCACCTTCAGCGGTACTTTCAGCGGCAACTTTGCATGCTGCGTCGACACCAGCGCCTGCCAGCCACGCGCCACGATGGACCGCGTAGCCATCACACGGTGGATGCGCGCCAGGTCGCGGCGCGACCGCCGGGCTGCCGGGTCAGTGGGTGCCAGGTGGTCCAGTACCTCGGCGGTGACGACACGCGGCAGCGTCACTGCACTTCCAACAAGGCGCCGTGGCAGCTAAAGCCCGCGCCAAAGGACGACAGCCACCACCAGCCGCCTGCTGCGCCGCCTGTCGTTCCGCCTGTCGTTCCGCCTGTCGTGCCGTCAGTTGCGCTGCCGGTTGCGCTGCCAGTTGGGCTGCCAGTTGCGCTGTCCCCCAACGCCGCTTTCAGGACGAAATACACGAAGGCGCTCGAGAGGTTGCCGTATTCGCGCAGCATCCCAGCGCTGTAGCGCAGCTGCTGCGGTTCGAGCTCCAGCCTGTTCTGCAGCGCCAGCAGCACGTCGCGGCCACCGGCGTGCATCAGCCACGCGGACACGTTACCCGGGTTCAGGCCGGCGCGGCCCAGCACGGTGACTAGAACGCGCTGTGCGTGTTCGGCCGCCAGCGCGGGCACAGCGCGGGTAAGGGTGTTGCGCAGCAGACCGCTGCGCTGCTCGAACATCAGTGCGCTGCGGTGGCCGGGATCGGTCAGCGACGTGCTGTCCTTCCACGCCACGCGGCGCCCGCTGCCGACGTGCTTGTTGGACAACACGGCTGCGCCCGCACCGTCGCCAAAGAGGCAGGCGCTAATCAGCACGCCGGGGTCGTTGTCCAGGTACATCGCCGCGCTGCTGACTTCAACGCACACCGACAGCACATGGTCGCTGCGGCCCGTGGCCAGCAGCGCGTGGCCCAGCTGCATGTTGGGCACTGCCGCGGCGCAGCCCTGTCCCACGAGGTCATAGGCTTGAACGTTGGCGCGCAGGCCCAGCCTTTCAATGACGTGGCCCGACAAGCCCGGGCAGACGTAGCCCGTGCAGGTGCTGACCACGACGGCATCGATCTGCGTGGGGCTCAATCCCGCTGCCGACATCGCGCGCGCGCCGGCCTGCGCCGCCAAGGCCGGTGCGTGCTGCAGAAAGCGGCGCGACAGGGTGTCGGCGTCGATGGTGAAGACATCGGCCAGCGTGTCCACCGCCAGCCGGCGGGCATCGATGCCGTTGTCGCGCTGAAGCACCGTGCGGGCGATGAAGTGGGCGCGGCTGTCCAGCCGTGCGAACCAGTCCGACTCTTCAAAGGCCTGCAGGCATTCGGCCTTGGTGTAGCGCGCTTCAGGGTGGGCCGTGCCGACGCCGGTGATGTGCACCGCTTAGCCTGCCTTCTTGTTTTTGGACGGCTTGGACGGCTCGGATGGCTCGGATGGCCTGGACGGTTTGGACGCCTTGTGTCTGAGACCGGGCTTGAGACTAGGCGTGGGGATCGCCGGCGCCGGTGACGACGGGGGAATCGGCTCCGCCGGTGTCAGCGGTGGCGTCGTGGCAACCTTGCCGGGTGGGGGCGAGCCTTCTGCCGTGAAGTCAGTCTTCTGGTTGGCCAGCGTGGGCGGCACCGGCACCGGGTGGCGTGCGCGTGAGGTCATGCGGTCGTCCTGTCGCAGCGAAGGTCCCTGCTTGTAGCGGTCACTTTGCGAGCGGTCTGTTCGCTAACGCACATCCGGCACACCCCTCGCGCCTGGCACACCCGGCACCCGGCACCCCCGGCACCCCCGGCACCCCGGGATCCAACCCAAGCCCGCTCAAAACCGCATCTTCAAGCCTGCACCCACGGCCCAGACGCTGGTGCGTTCGCTTTGCGCGTCGGCGCGTGGCCAGAAATGACCTCCCACCAGTTCACCAAAGAGCCAGTTCTGATGCAGCGGCTGTTCCCACTTCATCAGCAACCCGCGGTCTGAGGCACCCACGCCGGTGCCGTGCGTGCCGCTGCCGCTGAGCACCAGTTCCAGCGCCAACTGGCGCTCCCAGCCAAAGGACCGGTAGCCGCCCAGGGTGCTGGACCAGACCACGTTTCTGGCGTCCTGCGTCAGGGTGGCCAGGCCGGACCAGCGCAGGGACCAGGCCGGCGCGAGCGCGGTGCCGTAGGACAGCGCCGTGGTGGCCCCGAATCGGTCTGCAGAAGTCCAGAACAGCGTCTGGCGAAATTCCAGCAGCTGGTCTTCCGACAGCTGCCACGGTTTTGCATAGCGTGCCTGCACGTAGGGCTTGAGCCGGCTGCTGACCCCCAGCCGGAAGTCAAGCGCGTCCAGCAGCGTGACCCCGAGCCCACCCAGGAAAGACCGTTCACCCAGGCGGTCGGCCCGCAGCGCCTGCTGGCGCGGCAAGGCGTCAGGCTTGTCCTGGATGACGTCGCGCGGGTCGTCACGGCCGACGAAGAGATAGGCCCGGTGTTCGACGTTGGGCAGGCGGAAGCGGGCATTGAAGCGCACGTCCACGTCGACCGGCGCGTCGAGGCGGTAGAACAGCCCCACGCTCAGCCGCCCGTCGCTGACCTTGCCGCCGTCTTCAAAGGGCCTGTCGCCGAACCAGCTGTCCACGCTGCGCGCCAACCATTCAGCGGTTGAGCGGGCCGACCGGCGCGTCACGTCCAGCACCTCCTGAACGCTGTGGGGGGCCTCTTGTGCAAAAGCGCACAGCGGCAGCAGGGGGTACAGCAGAAGCGTCAGGAGTCGTTGTCGCATGGTGGATTCAACTCCAGATTCATGCAGGGGTGCAACCGGCGTCTGTGCGCTGGCGCACAACAGCACCCGGCCCTGGTTGCGCGTCATGCCGGCACTCCGTCCAGCGTGCGCAACCGTACAGAGCGCCGCGCAGACCCGCCACATGATCCGGGCAGCACCAAAAGCAGCGGCGCCGCCCACCCGCTCACCCGTCAAGCCGTTCATGAGGAATCCGCCATGCACCACGTCACCATGCCCGACAAGACCACGCTCTACGTCAAAGATTGGGGCGCCGGCAAGCCTGTCGTCCTGCTCTCAGGCTGGCCCTTGACCGCCGACAGCTGGGACGACCAGGCTATGGTGCTGGCCGGTTCGGGCTGCCGCGTCATCGCCTACGACCGCCGCGGCTTCGGCCGCTCATCACAACCTTTTGGCGGTTATGACTACGACACACTGGCCGATGACCTGGCCACCGTCATCCAGCAAACCGGCGTCAAGGACGCGGTGCTGGTGGGTTTTTCAATGGGCGGCGGCGAGGTGGCGCGCTACCTCTCGCGCCACGGCGGCCGGTCGGTCGTGAAGGCGGCACTGATTTCTTCGGTGGTGCCGTGCATGCTCAAGTCCGGCAGCAACCCCGAAGGCACCGAAGAGGCCGTCTTCGAGGACATGGCAGCCGGCATGCGCGCAGACCGTGCGCGTTTCTTCGCCGCGTTTTTCAAGGACTTCTTCGGTGTGGGCCTGCTGACACAACCGGTCAGCAGCGAACTCATCGACTGGGCCCGCAGCCAGGCCATGCAGGCCAGCCTGCGTGCCACTCTGGAATGCGCGAAGTCATTCGCCACCACCGACTTCCGCGGTGACCTGGAAGCCTTCCGCATGCCAACGCTCATCGTCCATGGCACGGCCGACAAGACAGTGCCGATCGCGGCGTCCGCACGCGCCGCGCACAAGGCCATTCCGCATTCCACGCTGATCGAATACGACGGCGCGCCGCACGGACTCTTTGCCACCGACAAGCAGCGGCTGTCCGCCGACCTTCTGGCCTTTGTACGCGACTGAGCACAGCATGGACACCACCACCACCACCCCCTCCGCCACGGACCAAGGCACGATCGACGCCGACAACGTGCCCACCTCTTTTGGCGTCTTCAAGCCCGTGGGCCACCTCATGGTCGGCGTGCCCACCCAGGCTCAGGTCGACAGCCTGGAAGTGGCGCTGCAACCGGCGGGCTGGCCAACCGCAGCGCTGCAGCGCTTCATCCCGCGTGAAAGCGTGGCCGAACTGGCAGCCATGGTGGACAACGCAGGCGCCATGGCCGGCTTTGGTTATGAAATCACACTGCTGCGGCGCTACCTGGCGCTGGCTGAGCAGGGCTACCGCTGGCTCCTGATCAAAGTAGATGACTCCGAGCACGCCGCCGTGGCCACAGAAATTGCGCGCGAGCACGGTGCGGTGCTCGCGGTCTACTACCGCCGGTTCACGGTGGAAGACCTGATCTGAAGCCTTAGCCTCACGGCTTGGCGGGGGTGGATGCGCTGGAAGATGTGCCAGTCACGCCGCGGCTTGTTGAGCGGGCAGCCGCCGGTGCGGAGTGGTCGTTGTTCTGCCCGACCATCGGCATCGACGCAGATTCTTCCACACGGCTCATCGTGCTCTTGCTGCGCGTGGGTGCGGTGGCTGTCGCAGCAGTGTTTGCAGCAGGTGCAGTCGGTGCAGCTTTCGGTAAACTTTCCGTTGGCGAAAACACACTGTCAGCGCGTGGCACCGACGCGTCGGCAGCCGAGCCTGTCGTGCCCAAGGTGCTGCTGGCGCCAGCGTCGACGATGGGTTTGGGCGGGTTCAGGCGTTCCTGTTCGCAAGCTGCCAACAGCATGACGCTGGACAGCGCGAGCGCGCTCAGGGTGATCGGCGTCTTCCAGATGATCGTCTTGCGCATAGGGTTTCCTCATAGGCGGGCACTGACGACCGACTGTCTCTCGGGAGCCACACGCGCAGTGCCTCACCCTGGCCGGGTTTCTCTGTAGGACAGCAGCGCGGACCTGCTTCGCGCCTCTTCTTTTGAAGCGAGGCGACGCTGCAACGCAGCCGCGCCGCAGCCAGGGGAGTGCAAGTCCTGCCCCCTCCTGTGCTAAAAAGAGTTGAGCATTGGGACACCCCGTGGTGCTGCGATAAACGCACTTCGGCACCACACCCGCGCCGATTAAAAAAGGAAAGCAATGGACGCCCTGATCCTGGCCCGCATGCAGTTTGCGGCCAACATCACCTTCCACATCTTGTTCCCCACCATCAGCATCGGCCTGGCGTGGACGCTGCTGTTCTTTCGCTGGCGCTGGTTGAGCCTGCGCCGCACCGACGCCGCAGCAGCCCAGGGCTGGCTTGACGCCTATCGTTTCTGGACCAAGGTCTTTGCCTTGACCTTCGCCCTGGGCGTGGTCAGCGGCATCACGATGAGTTTCCAGTTCGGCACCAACTGGCCGGGCTTCATGGAACGTGTCGGCGACATCGCCGGCCCGCTGCTGGCCTACGAGGTGTTGACGGCCTTCTTCCTGGAAGCCGGGTTCCTGGGCGTGATGCTGTTCGGCCACGGCAAGGTCAGCGAGAAGGTGCACCTGATGTCCACCTTCTTCGTCGCCTTCGGCACCAGCCTGTCGGCGTTCTGGATCCTGGCGCTGAACTCCTGGATGCAGACGCCGGCGGGACACGAGATCATCGACGGCGCCTTCAGGGTCAAGAGCTGGTTCGACGTCATCTTCAACCCGTCTTTCCCCTACCGCCTGACGCACATGCTGCTGGCTTCGGCGTTGACCTGCGCA
>JAYSYB010000222.1:0-5880 GCA_043716775.1 Rubrivivax sp. | reverse complement strand
TGGTGCGTGTGCGGTCGCGCGCCAGCTGCTTCTTCAACTCGGCCAGCACCGCCTGCTGGTGGTCTTCACGCGTCATGTCGATGAAGTCGGCAATGATGATGCCGCCCAGGTTGCGCAGGCGCAGCTGGCGCGCGATGGAGCCCGCCGCTTCCAGGTTGGTCTTGAAGATGGTGTCGTCGAAATTGCGCGCGCCGACGAAGCCGCCGGTGTTGACGTCGATGGTGGTCAGCGCTTCGGTCTGGTCGATGATGAGGTAGCCACCGCTCTTCAGGTCCACCCGCCGGGCGAGCGCGCGCGCCAGTTCTTCTTCGATGCCGAAGAGGTCGAAAATCGGCCTTTCACCACGGTACAGGTCGAGCTTGCCCACCGTGCCCGGTGTGTAGGTGTTGCCGAAGAGCTTCAGCGCGTCGCACTGCAGATGGCTGTCGATGCGGATGGTCTGCGTGGCGTCCACCGCCATGTCGCGCAGCACACGCTGCGCCAGCGTCAGGTCCTGGTGCAGCAGCGTGCCGGGCGGCATGCTGTGCGCGCGACTGCGGATCAGCGCCCAGGTGCGGCGCAGGTAGGCGATGTCGTCGGCCAGTTCTGCATCGCTGGCTTCTTCGGCATTGGTTCGCAGGATGAAACCACCGCCGCTGTTTGGGGGGTCAGCCGCCGCCAGCACGGTCATGCGCGCGCGCAGCTGTTCGCGCAGTTCCTGCGAACCGATCTTCTGGCTGATGCCGATGTGGTCGTCGTGCGGCAAAAAGACGAGCATGCGGCCGGCGATGCTGACTTGCATGGACAACCGTGCACCCTTGGTGCCGATGGCGTCCTTGATGACTTGCACGGTCAGCGTCTGGCCCTCGAAGACCTGGCGTTCGATGGGCACCAGCGGCGCGTCGATCTTGGGTGCGTGACCGCCCGGATGCAGATCGGCCACGTGCAGGAAGGCGGCGCGGTCCAGGCCGATGTCGATGAAAGCGCTTTGCATGCCAGGCAGCACCCGCACGACCTTGCCCAGATAGACGTTGCCAACCAGGCCGCGCTCCAGCGTGCGTTCAATGTGCAGCTCTTGCACGGCGCCGTTCTCCACCACCGCCACGCGCGTCTCTTGCGGCGACCAGTTGATGAGGATGTCTTGGTTGGGCATGGGTGGGGTGGACTCTTTTTGAAACTAGACGGACAGCCGCACACCGGCCGCGCGCAGCAGTTGCGCAGTCTCGAACAGTGGCAGGCCCATGATGCTGCTGTGGCTGCCGGTGATGTGTTCGATCCAGCCCGCCAGCGCGCTCTGGATGGCGTAGGCGCCGGCTTTTCCGAAGGCGTCCCCACTGGCAACGTAGGCGTCGATCACGCTCGCGGGCATGACAGCGAAGCGCACGTGCGACGTGTTCAACGCGCGCCGCATTCGCTGGCCGTCGTGCAGCGCCACTGCCGTCAACACGCGGTGCGTGCGGCCGCTCAGCAGGCGCAACGTGGCGGCGGCATCGGCTGCGTCAGCGGGCTTGCCCAGGATGCGGCGGCCCAGTGCCACCGTGGTGTCGGCGCACAGCACCGGCGCGCTGGGCAAGCCGCGTGCGGCCAGGCGCGCCACGGCGGCGCGCAGCTTGGCGGCGGTGACGCGCTGCACGTAGTCAGCAGGCAGTTCACCGGCGCGTTCCGCTTCCAGCGCTTCGGTGTCTTCGTCTTCTGCGGGCAGCAGAAGTTCATGCGCGGCGCCGATCTGGGTGAGCAACTGGCGACGGCGCGGGCTTTGCGACGCCAGGTAGATGAAAGCAGGCGTGGGCTTCGGCATGCGCGCATTGTGGCGGCGCTGCCGGGCCTCACTCTCAGGCCTGATTCGCCATGCTTGCCCGCGGTGCCTGCTCGCGGTGCTTACTCGCGGTGCTTACTCACGGTGATACGGGTGGCCTTCCAGCACCGACCATGCGCGGTACAGCGCCTCGGCCAGCAGCACGCGCGCAAAAGCGTGCGGCAACGTCAGGTCTGAAAGGCGCAGCGATTCGTCGGCGCTGGCCTTCAGTGCAGGGTCCAGGCCGTCGGGGCCGCCAATGAGCAGCGCAGCGTCGCGGCCGTCACCGCGCCAAACGCCCAGGCGGTCGGCCAGTTGCTGCGTGGTCAAGCGGGTGCCTTGTTCGTCCAGCACGATGCGGCGCGCGCCTTTGGGCAAGGCGGCCTCAAAGCGGTGTGCTTCGGCCACCATGCACTGCGCGGGGGTCTTGCCGATGCTGCGCGGCTCGGCTTTTAAAGCCTTCAGTTCCAGCCGCATCTCAGGCGGGAAACGCTTGGCAAATTCTGCCCAGGCCGTGTCCGCCCAGGCTGGCTGGCGCTGGCCCACGGCCACCACCCACAGCTTCATCGGCCGCGCGTCGGGGCCTTCTTGGCCGGTGCCCGCCGGGCCGGGGTCTTCCTGGCCACGGTGGTCTGGGACACCGCTCTCTTGGCGGGGGCTTTGGTGGTCTTTACGACCATCGTCTTCACGGGCGACCGCGTCGGCGCCTGCGCCGCTGTCTTCCTGGCAGGTGCCTTCGACGCCACCCGGTTGTAAGCCGCCGACTTGTTGGCCATTTTCTTGTCGGCCTCGGTCTTGGCGGGCTTCCTGGCTGCAGGCTTGCGCGGCGGGGGTGCATCGCCTTCCAGGGCCTGCGGCGCTTGCAGGGTTGGCTTCGACGACGGCTTGGGCGATGGCTTGGCTGTGGATTTCCTTGGCGCCGGCTCCGGCTCACTCGCCTTGACGAGCCTGGTGCTGACCTCGCCCACCTTCATGCGCACGCTCTTGCCGCCCCAGATTTCTTCCAGGTGGTAGTACTCCCGAATGGCCGGCTGCATGATGTGCGCCACTGCCGCGCCGCAGTCCACGATGATCCATTCACCGTTGTCTTCGCCCTCGGTTGCCAGCACCTGCATGCCACGGCCCTTGACGCTGTTGCGCACGCTGGCGGCCAGGGCCTTGGTCTGCCGGTTGCTGGTGCCCGACGCGATGATCACGCGTTCGAACATCGACGACAGGTGTTCGGTGTTGAAGACGGCGATGTGCTGCGCCTTCACGTCTTCCAGGCCATCGACGATGGCGCGTTGCAGCTTCTTGATGTCCATTCAGCTCCTGATTGGGCTGCGGTAGAGCCCGTGAGTTTCAATATAGCGCGCCACACCGGGCGGCACCAGATGCGAAATGTCAGCGCCCGCCGCCACACGCCGTCGGATGTCGGTGGACGAGATGTCCAGCATCGGCAGCGGCACCATGCGGTGCGGAAAGCGCTGGACCTCGGGGTCCGGCTGGCTGGTGTTGCAAAGGCCATCGCCGGGACGCTGGGTGGGCCGGTGCGCCACCGCCAGCACCACCAAGCCCAGCAGCGTCTGCCAGTCGCGCCAGGTGTGCAGCCCCGTGTACTGGTCTTGCCCAATCAGCAGGAACCATTGCGTGCCGGGATATGCGGCGGCCAGCGTGCGCACGGTGTCTAGCGTGAAGCTGTCGCCGGAGCGATCCAGTTCGATGCGGTCAAGCGTAAAGCGTGGCTCGTGCGCAATCGCCACTTGCACCATTGCCACGCGGTCTGCGGCAGGTGTCATCGTGCGCGCCTTCTGCCAGGGTTGGCCGGCCGGGATCCAGCGTACTTCGTCCAGGCGCAACTCGGCCAGCGCGGCTTCGGCCAGCGCCACATGCGCGCCGTGCACGGGGTCAAAGCTGCCACCGAAGATGCCAACCCGTCGTGTCACTGACGCAGCCAATCTCGGGGCGGCAGGAAGTCGGAATACAGCTCTGCCTCGGGCGTGCCCGCTTCAGGCTGCCAGTCATAACGCCACTTCACGATCGGCGGCATGCTCATCAGGATGCTTTCGGTGCGGCCACCGCCGTGCAAGCCGAAGTGCGTGCCACGGTCCCAGACGAGGTTGAATTCGACATAGCGGCCGCGCCGGTAGGCCTGGAAGTCACGTTCGCGTTCGCCGTACGGCGTGTTTCGACGGCGCTGCACCAGCGGGCGGTAGGCCGGCAGGAAGGCGTCGCCGACGGCGCGCATCAACGCGAATCCGGGCTCGAAGCCGCCTTCGTTGTAGTCGTCGAAGAACACACCGCCAATGCCGCGCGCTTCGTTGCGGTGTTTCAGAAAAAAGTACTCGTCGCACCAGGGCTTGAAGCGCTCATACAGACCTGCGCCGTGCGGCGCCAGCGCGTCGGCGTTGACGCGGTGGAAGTGGCGCGCGTCTTCTTCAAAGCCGTAGTAGGGCGTGAGGTCCATGCCGCCGCCGAACCACACCACAGGCTCCTTGTCCTTGGGGAAGGCGGCCAGCAGCCGCACGTTCATGTGCACCGTGGGCACATACGGGTTGAGCGGGTGCATGACCAGCGACACGCCCAGCGCCTCAAACGGCGAGCCGGCCAGTTCACCGCGATGCTGGGTGGCCGACGGTGGCAGCGACGCGCCCTTGACGTGGCTGAAATTGCAGCCGCCGCGTTCCAGCACATGGCCCTCTTCGATCAGCTGCGACAGGCCGTCGCCTTCGAGCTTGCCGCCTGCAGGGCGCTGCCAGCCGTCGCGCCGGAAGGGCAGGCCGTCTTCTTCTTCAAAGGCCGCGACGATGCTGCCCTGCAGGCCCAGCAGGTAGCGGCGCACAGCCGCGGTGTCGATGCTCAAGACGTCTCCACGATCCACAGGCTTTCAACGTTAGCCAGCTTCAATGTTTGATCGCCCGATGACCAATGTCATTGCGCCACACCGCGCCGTCGAAGCGGATCTGGCGCACCGCTTCCAGCGCGCGCTGCTGCGCCAGACGCACGCTGTCGCCCAGCGCGGTGACGCACAGCACGCGACCGCCGTGGCAGCGCAGCACGCCATCGTGCAAGTCGGTGCCGGCGTGGAAGACCTGCAGGTCCGCAGCATTCGCCGTTGCGGCAGGCGGCACGCCCGTGATGACGTCGCCCTTGCGCGGCGCAGCGGGGTAGCCGTGCGCGGCCATCACCACGCCCAGTGCGGTGCGGCGGTCCCATTGCAATTCGACGCCGTCAAAGCCGGGGCCCGTGCCGTCGGTGGCTCGCATCAGCACTTCAAAGAGATCACTCTTCAGGCGCATCAAGATGACTTGCGCCTCGGGGTCACCGAGCCTGCAGTTGAATTCCACCGTGCGCGGCTGGCCCTGGGCGTCGATCATCAAGCCGGCATACAGAAAGCCGGTGAACGGCACGCCGTCCTTGGCCATGCCGGCAATTGTGGGATGGATGATTTCGTGCATCACCTTCGCATGCACATTGGGCGTGACTACCGGTGCGGGCGAATAGGCGCCCATGCCACCAGTGTTGGGGCCCGTGTCGCCGTCGCCCACGCGTTTGTGGTCCTGGCTGGTGGCGAGTGTGAGCACGCTCTTGCCGTCGCACAGCACGATGAAGCTGGCTTCTTCGCCGTCCATGAAGTCTTCGATGACGACGCGCTCGCCGGCCTGGGTGAGCATCTGGTCGATGGCCCTGTGCGCTTGGTCCAGCGTCATCGCCACCACCACACCCTTGCCTGCGGCAAGACCGTCGGCCTTGATGACGATGGGCGCGCCGTGTTTGTCCACATGGGCATGGGCGGCGGCGGCTTCGGTGAAGGCGGCGTGCAGCGCGGTCGGGATGCCGTGGCGCTGCATGAATTCCTTGGCGAAGGCCTTGGAGCTTTCGAGCTGCGCCGCGCCGCGCGTGGGCCCGAAGATGCGCAGGCCACGGGCGCGGAACACGTCCACCACACCGGCCGCCAGCGGCGCTTCGGGGCCAACCACCGTGAGCACGATCTTCTCGGCCTGGCAGAAATCGGCCAGTGCCACCGGGTCGGTCAGTGGCAGGTTCTTCAAGCCGGGCTCTGTCGCGGTGCCGCCGTTGCCGGGTGCGACGTAGACGGTCTGCACGCGGTCGCCTTGCGCCAGTTT
>JAYSYB010000221.1:0-1867 GCA_043716775.1 Rubrivivax sp. | reverse complement strand
CAGCGGCGCGACTGGGCGACTTTTGCCAACGAATACAGCCGCTACCGCATGGCCGACGACCGCGAGGTACGCTGCTACGCCCTGGCTATCGAGCAGATTGAACAAGGCGCTAACAGCGGCCCCGCTCTGGCCGACGAAGTACGCAAAAACTGGTATGCCCAGCGCGAGCTGGACGACGGCTGCAGCCAGGCCGCCAGCCAGCTGTTTGCGGCCAAAAAGCTGTTGCCGCTGGACATCTGGCGCAAGGCCCGTCTGGCTGTAGAGGCCAACCGCCCGCGGTTGGCCGCCAAAGCGGTGGAGATCGTGGCCCCCGGGGCGCTGCCGCTGCTCAACGAACTCAATGACAACCCGGGCAAATTTTTGCTGGGTAAAGTCACCGCGCTGTCTCTCGGGCGCCGGGAAGTGGTGCTGCTGGCACTGGTCAAAATAGCCACGTCCGACCCCGACACCGCGGCCACGCTGCTGGACAGCAAATGGAGCAGCCAGCTTAACGCCGAAGAACGCAACTGGGTCTGGGGCGTGATCGGTAAACAGGCGGCCACGCGCCTGTCGGCCCTGGCACTGGACTACTACGCCCACGTTACCGAACAAGCAGATCTGAACGATGAGATGCTGGCCTGGAGGGTACGCAGCGCCCTGCGTGCGGGCCGCTGGAAAGAGGTGGCCAGCGCCATCAGCGCCATGGGCAAAGATTCGCAAGCCGACCCGGCCTGGGTGTACTGGAAGGCCCGTGCCCTGCAGGCCCAGGTCAAATCCGACCTGGACCGGGTTGAACCCAAGCGCCTGTTTGAAAGTATCGCCGGGGTCCGTGGTTTCTACGAGCAGCTGGCGTTGGAAGAACTGGGCCTGAAAATCACCGTGCCCCCTCGCCCACTGCCCATCACCCCCGAAGAAAAAAACGCCGCCCGCACCAACGTTGGTCTGCAGCGCGGCCTGGCTGCGATCCAGCTGGGCCTGCGCAGCGAAGGTACCCGGGAGTGGAACTACAGCACCAACCTGCACGAACCCGGCGGCATGGGCGACCGCGAACTGCTGGCTGCCGCCGACCTGGCCTGCCAGCGCGAGGTGTGGGACCGCTGCATCAACACCAGTGAACGCACCCGCACGGTGGTGGACTTTGAGCAGCGCTTTCCCACGCCCTACCGCGACACCGTGGTGCAGCGCAGCCGTGCCATCAACCTGGACCCGGCCTACGTGTACGGCCTGATCCGCCAGGAATCACGCTTCATCATGGATGCGCGTTCGGGCGTGGGTGCCTCGGGTTTGATGCAGGTCATGCCCGCTACGGCCCGCTGGACCGCCAAAAAGATCGGTTTAAGCGGCTTTACCCCCGACCAGTTAAGTGAGCGAGAGACCAATATCACCATCGGCACCGGCTACCTGAAACTGGTGCTGGATGACTTTGCGGGCTCTATGCCCATGGCCGCCGCTGCCTACAACGCAGGGCCTGGTCGCCCGCGCGCGTGGCGCAACGGGCCGGTGCTGGAGGCCGCTATTTGGGCCGAGAATGTGCCGTTCACCGAAACCCGCGATTATGTGAAAAAAGTACTCTCCAACACCACCAACTATGCAGCCCTGCTGACCGGCCAGCCCCAGTCGCTGAAAACCCGGCTTGGCCAGGTGGGCCCGCTGGAGGCCAATACGGTGGAGCCGATCAAGGACTTGCCATGAATACCCCGCTTCTTGAAACCATCCCCGCCAACACCACGCTGCACGCCTCACCCTACGGCACGCTGCCGCCCACCAGTACTCCGGCGCAACGCCGCCCCATCAGCCTGCCGCGTCTGGCAGAAATGCACCAGCGCGGCGAAAAAATCACCATGTTGACCGCCTACGATGCAACCTTTGCCGCCGTGGCCGATGCGGC
>JAYSYB010000023.1:0-2540 GCA_043716775.1 Rubrivivax sp. | reverse complement strand
GGCGGCGGCCAGGTCATCGAAGCCGGTGGTGCCGTGCTCGGTGCCATCGGCGTCTCGGGTGCGCCCGGGGGCGAAGCAGATGACGCCTGTGCGCTGGCCGGCATCAAGGCCATCGCCGACGCCATCGAGTTCTGAACGTATTCACCCATTCAGCAGACGACCCCACCGGAGACCTCCATGCGCCTCAGATCCCTTTTTGCTTCCATCGTGCTGGTGTTGTGCGCCGGCGCAGCCTTCGCCCAGGACAAGGTGGTCTACCACTTCGACAACGCCGTCGCCCAGGGTTTGAAGGGCTTGCGCAACGTGCGCAACCACATCGACACCGACCCGACCGCCAAGATCACCGTCGTCACGCATGCCGAGGGTGTGGACATGCTGATGGAAGGTGCGAAGTCCGCCAACGGGACCGAGTACGCGCCGTTGGTGTCGGCCCTGAAGAGCCGCGGCGTCACTTTCGAAATTTGCGAGATCACGCTCAAGAACCGCGGCCTGAAGAAGGACCAGTTCATCCAGGAAGCAGATTTCACGCCCTCGGGCGTGGTGCGCATCGCTAAGCTTCAAGGGCAGGGCTACGCCTACATCAAACCTTGAGGCGGGCATGCTGCTGGAACCGGTGGTTGAACGGCTGGGCGAGAACGGCACGTTGGCCATCGGTGCGCTGCTGATCGGCGTGGTCTTCGGCTTCATGGCCCAGCGTTCACGCTTTTGCCTGCGCTCGGCGGTGATCGAGTTCGCGCGCAACCACCTGGGCGGCAAGCTGACGGTCTGGCTGTTCGCCTTTGCGACTGCGGTGGGCGTCACACAGGCGCTGGCTTGGTTCGGCTGGTTCGACGCCAGCAATGCGCGGCAGATCGCCGCTCGCGGCAGCATGTCAGGCGCGGCCGTCGGCGGCGCGTTGTTCGGTGTCGGCATGATCATGGCGCGTGGGTGCTCGAGCCGCTTGCTCGTGCTGGCGGCGCAGGGCAACCTGCGCTCGTTGTTGTCTGGGCTGATCTTCGCGGTGACGGCTCAGGCGGCGTTGACCGGGGCCCTGTCGCCACTGCGCCTGGCCATTTCCGAGTGGTGGACCATAGACGGCGGCGGCGCGCGCGACCTGATTGCGCGCACGGGCATCGGCCACGGCGGCGCCCTGCTCTTCGCGCTGCTGTGGCTGCTGGCGGCCATCGTCTGGGCCCGGCGCCAGCGGGTACCTCCCTGGGGCTGGGCAGGCGCCATCGGCGTGGGCCTGACCATCGCCGGCGCGTGGTGGTTCACCTACGCGATGTCGACCGTCGCTTTCGACCCGCACCCGATCCAGTCGCTCAGCTTCACCGGCCCGTCGTCCGAGGTGCTGAACCGGGTGCTCTTCGTCACCGACAAGCCAGTCAGCTTCGATCTCGGGTTGGTGCCCGGCGTGTTCCTGGGCTCTTTTCTGGCGGCCGCGTTGTTCGGCGAGTTGAAGCTCGAAGGATTCCAGGGCGGCCCAGGCATGCGCCGCTACATCGCCGGTGCCATGTTGATGGGCTTCGGCGGCATGCTCGCTGGCGGCTGCGCAGTGGGTGCCGGGCTGTCTGGCGCAGCGGTCTTCACAGCCACTTCCTGGGTCACGCTGTGCGCCATGTGGGCGGCTGCGGCCATCACGGATCGGCTGATGGACCAGCGGCACATCGAATCGCCGGACCAGGCCATGCCGGGCGCCTCGAGCAACCACGCGAGTTCGGGCAACTTCGCCTGAGTTGCGTTGAACCGAAGCGGAAAGCCATGGACACCAAGGAACACTGGGAACAGGTCTACAGCAAGACCGACACCGACGCGCTGAGCTGGTTTCAACTGCACGCCGATCAGTCCCTGAGACTGGTCAGAGACACCGGCCTTCCGGGCACCGCCAGCATCATCGACATCGGCGGCGGCGCATCGATGTTGGTGGACGACCTGCTCGCCCATGGCTACAGCCACCTCAGTGTGCTGGACCTGTCTGCAGCGGCGATGGCATCGGCCCAGCAGCGCCTGGGTCCCCTCGCGCAGGCGGTGGACTGGATCGAAGGCGACATCACCGCCGTCCAGTTGCCCTTTCAGGCCTACGACCTGTGGCACGACCGCGCGGTCTTTCACTTCCTGACCACGCCTGCGCAGCGCAAGGCCTACGTCGACGCCGTCCTGCATGCGGTGAAGCCCGGCGGGCACGTCATCGTGGCCACGTTTGCCGAAGACGGCCCAACGCAGTGCAGCGGTCTGCCCGTGGTGCGTTACTCACCCGACGGCCTACATGCCGAGTTCGGTATGCCTTTCACACTGCTGCGCCACGAAGAGGAAGAGCACCGCACGCCCCGCGGCGGCATCCAAAAGTTCATCTACTGCTATTGCCGCAAGGATGCTCTGTGACCGGGATGGCGCCAAACCTCGCATGACCGCGCCAATCATGCAGTCCACATGTTGGCGCGCGCAGTTCCTGGTCATCGTGATCGCTGCATGCTGCGAACTGTTCATGGGTCCAGGCGCCAGCGCGGCAGAGCCAATGCGCGCACAACGGGTCTCTGACACCGCATGGTTCGTGCAGGGCG
>JAYSYB010000220.1:0-5906 GCA_043716775.1 Rubrivivax sp. | reverse complement strand
CTGGAACTGGTTGTTGTCGGTGGCGCGCACTTCGAGCTGCACATCGACCTTCGCAAACTGGCGCACCACCCAGTCGATCTCGGCTTTCACCTCGGGCGTGGGTTGGGCGTAGAAGTCGTAGTTCAGCACCAGCGGCTTGCCGGTTCTGGCGTCACGGCCATTCGGGTAGCCGGCCTCATTCATCAGCTTCTTGGCGTCGGCAACGGACCGGCGCACCGCCTTGCCGTCCTGCCACACGTGCGTGACCGGGTTCACCCCTTCCGGCGTGCCGTCGCGGCTGCCGAAAATGCCGGGCGGCAACGGGCTCATGGCCGTGCTGCCGGCCTTCTTCGGGAAGACCTTGCTGTATTCCTCCCAGTCCACCGCGATGCTGATGGCCTGGCGCAGCTTGCGATTGCGCGCCTTGAGCTCGGCGCTGTTGACGCCCACGTCACCATCGCCGACGACTGGGTCGAGCATGTTAAAGGCCAGAAAATAACTGTTGACGTCAGAGCCACGGTTCAAGCGGAAGCCCTTGTCGATGTACTCGGCACGTACTTCTTCGCTGTCCTGCATCGCCACCAGGTAATCCATGCCCATGTCGGTGCGCTCGAAGACTTCCACGTCGTAGAAGCCCTGGCGGAATTTGCCGCGCCGCGGCACGGCTTCGCGTTCGACGTTGCTGGCAATCGTGTCGATAAAGGGCATCAACTTGCCGCAGTCGTCCAGCAGCCCGGCTTCCTTGTCGCCAGGCATGCCTTCGCAGGGATACGGGTCTGCGCGGTAGTTGGGATTGCGCTTCATCGCGTGGTAACGGTCCTTGACGAACTCGACCATCATGTAAGGCCCCGTGCCCACCGGCCACACGTCCAGCGTCAACCCGCGTTCTGCCATGCCGGGCTGGGCATAGAAAGCGTCGGCCTCCCACGGCACCGGGGCCAGGAAGGTCATCTGCATCCAGTAGCTCCACTGCGGATATTTGCCTTTGATGCGGATGCGCAGCAGGTGTTTTTCCGGTGCGCTGGCGCCTGCCAGCGGCCATTTGCGGAAGTCCAGGAAAGGCTTGTCCTGGCTGGCGGCATCCAGTCCTTTGCGGAGTGCCGCGTCTTCCTTCTTGATGAGCAGGCCGTACTCGCGCAGGCCCACCACGTATTCGGCAAAGGTGCTGAAGATGGGCGTCGTGATGCGCGTGGTGGCCTGGCGCTTGAGCGCATAGACAAAGTCTTCGGCCACCAGTTCACGCGAGCCTTGCTGTTCAAACTGCAGCGGCGTGCGGCGTTCGCCCAGGTCGCCAGGCGCCATCGCGTGGTAGAGGTACTTGCCCTGGGCGTCCACCGCAAAGGCCGGGTGCGGCTGGAAGCGGATGCCGGGCTTGATCGGTACGTCGTAGATGCTCTCGACCACCAAGGCGGCGGGCGCGTCGTCGGGCAGGGGCTGTCCGTTCTTGTCGATGAAGTGCGGCTTGACGACCGCGGCTGCGGTCTTGGGCACCAGCTGAAAGGGCCGCTTCAGGTAGTGATAACCGTAGGGCGGCTCATAGATCTGGTAGGTGTAGGCCGTCTCGTTGTTCCAGTACGAAGCCGTCGGGTCCAGGTGGCGCGGCGACGATTCGGTGGCGGCGGTGTAGAGCGTGTTGGACGCGGCGGCCTGCTTCGGCCAGGGGTTGTTGTTGCAGGCTGCCACCAGCAAGGCGGCAAGAAAAGCGGTGGCGCCCGAAGCCAGGCGGCTGCCGCGGTGTCGCAACGAAGAGGTCAACAAAAGTCCGCGCATGCGGGCTCCCTGGGCAGGCGCCCAAGCGACCCAGGGTCACCGGGGGTTGGGAAGCACAAAGATGGGCGCCTTCGGACTCTCAGGTTCTTGGCCTGAAGGTCTTGAAGGCGTGCACTCATTCTAGGCGGGCCTTCTGAGGCCGGGCCCACTTACCAACCCACCAGCGCGTCGCGCCCCTGCACCACCAGTTGCACCTTCTTGCCCACCGGCAGCGTGACCTTGGGGCTGACGTGGCCGAAAGGCAGCCCCGTCAGCAGCGGCGTCTTCATGCCCGCGCGGACCCGCGTCACCGCAGACTTCAGCGTGTAGCCGCGGTCCAGCGGCGACGGCTTCCAGGCCGAAAACGCGCCCAGGATCACCGCCTTCTGCGCCTGCAGCACGCCCGCCTGCTGCAGCTGCAAGAGATTGCGTTCGACGCGGTAGGGGTGTTCGTTCACGTCTTCCAGGAACAGCACCCCACCCTTGATGAGCCGAGCCTGCGGCCAGTGCGGCGTGCCCAGCAGCGACATCAGCATCGTCAGGTTGCCGCCCCACAGACGGCCGCTCACATCAAGGCCGTCAAAGCCGGCTTCGGTGCGGAAACCCACGGCTTCAAGTTCACCGCCCATGGCTTCCAGGAAGCAGTCGCGCGTGACGTCATCGACACCACCGGCTTCATCCGCGCGGCCGAAATCGTCGGTGGCCATCGGGCCGGCCCATGTGACGGCCTGCCCGTGCGCCAGCAGGCCCAGCTGCACGGCAGTGAAGTCGCTGTGGCCGACCCAGCGCGTGCCCTGCGCCACGCTCTTGGCCAGCAGCTTCCAGTCGATGCGGTCCAGCAGCCGCGTGATGCCGTAGCCGCCACGCGCAGGCATGGCGATGGACGGCGCGGCAGCGGCTACGCGGTGCAACGCGGTCAGGCGCGTGTCGTCGTCACCGCCAAAGCGCTGGTGGCGGGCGATGGCGCTGTCGTCGATGTGGACCTCAAAGCCCAGGCTGCGCAGGCGCCGCGCAGCCAGGTGCAGCACAGGTGCGCGGGCGACGACGCCAGCGGGTGTGAAGATGCTGAGCAAGGTCATGGAGAGGGGGCAAGCGTCAGGAGGAATCGGGCAGTGGGGCGATTTCAATCGCCAGGCCCACAGGGATCTGGCTGTCGTGGGACAGACCTTGCAGCGCGCGGCGGCGGGTGCGCCGTTCGGCGAAGAAGTCTCGCAGCAGTTGGCCGCAGGGCTCACTCATCACACCACCGACGACGTCGGTGTGGTGGTTCAAACGCTCATCCGCAAACAGGTTCAACACCGAGCCGGCGGCACCGGTCTTGGGGTCCAGGGCGCCAAAGACGACGCGCCGAAAGCGCGCATGCAAGAGCGCCATGGCGCACATCGCACAAGGCTCAAGCGTCACGTACAGCTCGCATTCGGGCAGCCTGTAGTTGGAGAGCAGCGTGGCGGCGTGGCGCAGGGCGACGATCTCGGCGTGCGCCGTGGGGTCGTGGGTGGTGATGGGCCGGTTGTAGCCAGTGGCGATCACCTTCGGGCCGTCGGGCGACGGCCGCAGGATGACCGCGCCCACCGGCACTTCGCCCACCAGCAGGGCGTTGTGGGCCTGGTCCAGCGCCAGGCGCATGCCAAAGGCGTGGTCGTGTGCGGGTTCATGCGCCTGTTTGTGATCCGTCACGCCGGGCTGCCCGGCTGTGTTCGATGTGCCGCTGTTTGCCAAGCCCGGCGACGCCCGTCGCGTGCAGCCGCAAGCTGCGTGCGCGCGCCTGCCACCCAGGCCGCCACGTCCAGCGACTGCAGGGCCGCTGCCACCGGCCTGGCGCTGTCAGCCAGGCTCTGCAGCGGCACGCGTCGGTATTCGCGCCCAAAACCGTCGCGCTTGAGCCAGCCGCCATCCACCAGCCAGCGGCGCAGCTCCACATGGTCGGTGTCCAGAAATCGGGCCGCGCCCGCCAACTGCGCCTGCAGCGCCACGTTGACGGCCTTTTCACTCATCACGCCGATCGGCAGGCCGGACCAAGCCACGGCCAGCGCCTGGGCACGCAGGCCCGGGCTGAGCCCACCGAGCGTGACGCCGTCCTTGACGATCCAGACGGCCAGTTCTGTCAGCGTCGCTGACGCTGCTTGGGGCTCTGCGTTCAACATGCCTTCACTCCCCTCTTTCTGTGGCCGCGTCTGCACGTGGGTGCCGGCAGGGCGGCTTGGTGCATGCAATGCTACTCACACTGGAGCGCAACACCCGAAGCATCAGGCCGAGGCCCGTGCCCGGGATCTTGGTGCCCTCCGCACCCAGGCGTTCAAAAGGCTGAACGACGGTTCCGCTGCTCGGTCGTCATGCCGATGCCGTGGTCCTGCACGACCAGCGCAAGTTGGCGGGGCTCACCCGGGCCGCTGGTGACTCTGACGCCGTCGCTCCGCAGGCTGCATTTGACAGCGTCGGTCCCGGGCTGCCGTCCTACAGCGGGCCCGGCGCCCGTCCGAGGCGCTGAGATGGATGGATTCCCCACACTCGTTCCATTCCCAGGAGTACACCATGCACGCCGCCTCCAGTCCGCGATCTGCCGTCGTCCTAGGATTTATAGGCATCGCCACGCTGGCGGTGGTGGCGATGCTGGTAGCTTTCACGCTGGTGGTGCTGCAGGCCGAGGCTCGGGGCCAGCACCGACGCGCCTACCAGCAGCTGACAGGCCACATCATGATCAACGCCGAGGACGCACTGCCGGTCTCGGTGGCGCGGCGCTAGGCACCTGCTGAACCTGCTGCGTGGTGCAGTGCCGGTGACCTTTGGCTGCCGGCAGAGGCGGACGCGGTTTGCACGCCAAGGTGCAACACATAAAAACCGTTGTTCAGCAGGCCGACCAAGGGTATCGCTGTGCCGCACGGCAAGGGGCCAAGGCAATCGGGCTCAGCCTCGGCCAGGGCCATTGCGGCTTCGGTGTTGCAGATGACAAAACGGTGCGGCTGCCCGCTGTGCGACACCCGCAGTTCCACCCGGTCCCAATCGGGTGGCAAGCAGGGGTCGAACCGCAGGCTCTCGGGCCCGACCTGCAGGCCGCACAAAGACTCCACCGCCGCGCGCCAGAGCCAGCCTGAAGCACCCGTGTACCAACTCCAGCCGCAGCGGCCCGCCCACGGCGCTGCGCTGCAGATGTCGCCCGCCACGGCATAAGGCTCACCGCCATACGCCGGGCCCAGGGCGCTGTCCTGCCAGCGGTGCGCAGGGCTGATGGCCTGCCACATCCGCCAGGCGCGTTCAGGCTGCTGCAACCGGGCCGCAGCCATCACGGCCCAGGTGGCGCCGTGGCTGTACTGACCGCCGTTTTCGCGCACGCCGGCGGGGTAGGCCTGGATGTAGCCGGCTTCAGGCCGCGCATGTTGCAGCGGTGGGTGCAGCAGCCGCAGCAGGCCGTTCTTGGCGTCCCACAGCTCGCGGTCGGCGGCAGCCAGCGCCTGCTTGGCACGCGCAGGGTCGCCGGCACCGCTCAACACGGCCCAGGACTGGGCAATGAGGTCGATGCGGCATTCAGCTTGTGCACTGGACCCGAGCGGCGTGCCGTCGTCGAAGAAGCCGCGCTTGTACCAGCCGCCGTCCCAGGCTTGGCCGTCCAGCGCCTGCACCCAGCCGGCGCGGGCCCGCTGCCAGTGTGCGGCGCGTGCCGATTCACCCCGGCCGTGCGCCAGCGGCACCATGCCGTCGATCACCGCGCACAAGAACCAGGCCAGCCACACCGATTCACCCTGACCGAGGTGGCCGACGCGGTTCATGCCGTCGTTCCAGTCGCCGGTGCCCATCAGCGGCAGGCCGTGCACACCGGCGGCCAAGCTGCGGTCGATAGCGCGGGCGGCGTGTTCGTACAGCGTGACACGTTCACCGTCCATGGCGGGGGTTTCGTAGATGTCTTCAGCGCCAGCCGGCACCGGCCTGCCTTGCAGGAAGGGAATACGTTCGTCGAGCAGCGCGTGGTCGCCCGTGCGCTGGACAAAGTGCGCCAGCGCGAAGGGCAACCACAAGCGGTCGTCCGAAAAGTGGGTTCGCACGCCAGCACCCCCAGGCAGATGCCACCAATGTTGAACGTCACCCTCGGGGAACTGGCGGGCGGCATTCGCCAGCAGTTGCTGGCGCAACAGCGCGGGAGACAGGGTCACCATCGACATCGCGTCCTGCAACTGGTCGCGGAA
>JAYSYB010000219.1:0-1876 GCA_043716775.1 Rubrivivax sp. | reverse complement strand
GGGCAATGGCGCACGCAACAGCGACGGCGAAGGTGGCTCCATTACTGCCTTCTACACGGTATTGACCGAGGGTGACGACCAGCAGGACCCGATCGCCGATTCGGCTAGAGCCATCCTTGACGGCCATGTGGTGCTGTCGCGCAGCCTGGCCGAATCAGGCCACTACCCCGCCATTGACATCGAGGCGTCGATCAGCCGGGCGATGACGGCGCTGATCGAGCCGTCGCAGTTTGAATCGGTGCGCTCTGTCAAGCAGATACTGTCGCGCTACCAACGCAACCGCGACCTGATCAGCGTGGGCGCCTATGCGCCCGGCCATGACGCGCAGCTGGACAAAGCGATTGCGCTGTATCCAAAAATCGAAGCCTTCTTGCAGCAAACGATGAACGAGCGCGCCGACTACGCCACGTCCGTCAGCCAGCTGCATGGCATTTCCAATGCCCGCTAGCCCCCTCCAACCCTTGCAAACCCTGCCCAAAGCACACCATGCCTGAAAAACTGCCGCTTGCCACGCTCATCGAACTGGCCCAGACCAAGACCGACGAAGCCACGCGCCGGCTGGGCCAGCTGCAAAACGCCCAGACCAGCGCCAGCGCCAAGCTGGACATGCTGGTGCAGTACCGGCAGGAATACCTGGAGCAGTTCAACGGGCAGATGCAGGGCGGCCTGACGGCTTCGCAGGTGCGCAACTTCCAGAACTTTATCGGCACGCTCGACGGCGCCATCGAGCAGCAGCGCGCGGTGACCCTGCAGGCCAGCACCCGCCTCGGCCATGGGCGCACCGACTGGCAAAGCAGCAAGCGCCGCCTGAGCTCGTTTGGCACGCTGGCAGACCGGGTTCGCCAGTTCGAGCTCGGGGTGGCGAATAAAAAGGAGCAGCGCGAAAGCGACGAGCGTTCCGCCCGGCAGTTCTTCCTGCGTTCCACGGCATTGGCCGACTAACTCCCGGCCCACGGAGCCCGCCATGCCTTTCATTCTTCCGTCCCCAGCCGCCACGCCGGCGGCGCCCGCCAACCCGGGCAGCCGGGCGCCCGCCCGATCCGCCGACCAGGACACGAGCCAGCCGGGCAGCTTTGGCGACGCCATGGCCCGCTCGCGCGAAGCCAGCAAGGAAAAGGCTGCGGAACCAGCTGCCAGGCCCGCGGCGCCCAAGCCCGCGCGCCGTCCGGCCGACGCTGAAAAAGCGCCTGCGCAAGACAGCGTCAACCCGATGGCGGCGCTGCTGATCCCACTGGAAAGCAGGCTCGCCGCCACCGCGATGCCCCGCGGCGCTGATACTGCTGCTGGCCCGACCGAAAACCCTGGAATACCTGTCGCTGCCGGCCTGAGCGGACTTGGCAATTTGCTGGGGGCAGCGCCAGGTGGGCTGGCCGGTGCATTGGGCATCGCGGTGGACACGGACGCCCAGGCGGCGCTTGCCTCGGGTCTTGCCGCCCTCATGCCGAAAGGCGCTGACCTTGGGCCGGCCCAGGCACGGGAGCCAGCGGCCAGCCTCGGCATGCCCCTGGCCGCAGATCCCCGCGCTGTGGCGGCGCAGGCCGATGCGTCCAGCGCAGGCCTGTCGGATTCGTCGTCCGGACAAGGGGGCGATGGCCTCAACAGCGCGGCCGCAACCCTCGAGGGGCGGACCGAACTATCGCTGGAGGCAGCGGACAGCGCGATTTTTTCAGGCATGGTCACGCTGGCACCGCCCGCAGGCGCTGCGCTGCAGCAGCCCGGGAGCCTGGCGGCGCCCAGCGCGCCAGCGCCCATGGCGTCGGTACTGCTGGCGCCAGACGTGGGCAGCCCCGAATGGGGCAAGGCGCTGGGCCAGCAGGTCATCCACCTGAGCGCGGCAGACCGGCAAATGGCCGAACTCCAGCTCAATCCGCCCGGT
>JAYSYB010000218.1:0-1883 GCA_043716775.1 Rubrivivax sp. | reverse complement strand
CTGAACGAGTCGCCAGCGTTCCAGAAGATGAAGGCGGAAGGCAAGACGTCGAAGTCGCCGCTGGCCGAGTCTTTCGGTCAGTGGAAGAACCTGAAGATCGTGATCCTGGCGTTGCTGGGCCTCACGGCCGGCCAGGCGGTGGTCTGGTACACCGGCCAGTTCTATGCGTTGTTCTTCATGACGACCATCGCCAAGGTGGACACCACGACGGCCAACCTGCTGATCGCCGCGTCGCTGCTGATCGGCACGCCGTTCTTCATCGTGTTCGGTTCGCTGTCGGACAAGATCGGCCGCAAGCCGATCATCATGGCCGGTTGCCTGATCGCCGCGCTGACCTACTTCACCGTGTTCCCGCTGTTGCTGGAGTATTCGAACCCGGCGCTGGTCAAGGCCCAGAAGGCGATTCCGGTGACGGTCACCGCCGACCCGGCGCAGTGTTCGTTCCAGGGCAGCCCGATCGCCCGTGAAATCCACTTCACCACCTCGTGCGACCTGGCCAAGCGGGCGCTGGCGCAGAACTTCATCCCGTACACCAATGCGGTCGCCCCGGCGGGAACAATCGCCAAGGTCAAGATCGGCGACAAGGAGATCACGTCGGTCAATGCCACGCTGAACGAAAAGGGTGACGGTTTCTCGCCCGAGAGCACCAAGGCGATCGGCGACTTCCGCAAGAGCGTGCTGGATACCGCCAAGGCGGGCAACCTGACGGTGGCGGCAGACACCGGTGCGATGAACAAGCCGATGGTGCTGCTGATCCTGGTGTTCCTGGTGATCCTGGTGACCATGGTCTATGGCCCGATCGCGGCCATGCTGGTGGAAATGTTCCCGACCCGCATCCGCTACACCTCCATGAGCCTGCCCTACCACATCGGCAACGGCTGGTTCGGCGGCCTGCTGCCGACCACGGCCTTCGCCATGGTTGCGGCCACTGGCGACATCTATTACGGCCTGTGGTACCCGGTCATCGTGGCCGCCGGCACGTTCGTGATCGGCATGCTGTTCATCCGCGAAACCAAGGACGTGGACATCTACGCCCACGACTGACCGCGTCGCCTTCAGGCCATGCAAAGCCCGCTTCGGCGGGCTTTTTCATTTAGTTCTTTCGGTTTATACGAAAGCCCGTCTTACCGCGCCCAGGCATCCGCCCCAGACTTGTGCAGAACTCAAGTTGTGGGAGGAGTTGACCGTGATCCTGGTGAAAACTGAGACCGGCTTGCAGGTGATGAAAAACCGATCGGTGGCGCTCAGCCCGAGACAACGGTCAGCATTCATCCTGTTCGATGGCAAGAGGTCGCTGGAACAGGTGCTGGAGGCCACCGCCGCGATGGGCATCAGCCCGGTCGATATCGAGCAACTGGTCTCCCTGGGCCTGCTGTGCGACCCGGCCGTACGCTCCGGCGCGCCTGAACCGTTCCATGCCGATACCATTCCCGCCGCCCTGGCCGGGCTCCCCGAGGCGCCGGCGCGTGCGCCCCAGCAACGCTACGCGGACGCCTACCCGATCGCCGTCCAGCTAACCTCATCCATGGGGTTGCGCGGCGCCCGGCTGAATTTGGCGGTGGAGGGCGCCGACAGCTTCGAGCAGCTGGCGGCGCTGGCGCCCAGGATCCGCGAGGCAGTGGGGCCGGGGAAATTCCTGCCGCTCGCGCTCGCGCTACACGACGCCTGACGCTCCGTGCAGCCGGGTTCTACCGGGCAGGCTATAATTTATGGCTTTGCCCTTGCCGCACCGCTAGTAGACGCAGCGGGCGGCTGCCATCCAGCCCCGGGCTCTCCGGGGCCATCCACAAGGAGAATCCATGCGTCATTACGAAATCATCCTGCTGATCCATCCGGACCAGAGCGAACAGGTTCCGGCCATGCTGGAACGCTACAAGACCATG
>JAYSYB010000217.1:0-17819 GCA_043716775.1 Rubrivivax sp. | reverse complement strand
TGATCCGTGTCTGCGCCGCCTTCCTCGACGACGGCCTGACCGCTTGGCGTATGCCGGGCCGCGCGCTTGGCTTCTTCGACGCCTGGCGCGAACTGGCTGCGCACGACCGCAGTTTTGATTTCGATGGCCTGCCGGGTTGGCGTGACGCGCTCGGCGCGCTGCCCGCGCTGCCCGAGGACGCGGTCATCCACTGCCTGCGCCAGCTCGGCGTGCCATCGGCCCAGTGGGGCGAGTACCTCGGGCGCCAACTGATGCGGCTCAAGGGCTGGGCTGGCATGGCCTTCTGGTTTGAATTGCACCCCAAGCACGAGAAGCAAGTCGCGCAGCCGATCGATACGGTGCAGTTTCTGGCGGTGCGTCTGTTCTGCGAGACCCAGCATGTGCAGCGCGAATTGCAGCGCTGCTGGCGCGTGGGCTCGGTGCCGTCCAGCCTGGCAGTCCACTTTAGCGCCCACCTGGGTGAGTACTTTGTGCGCCGCGAGCTTTACGCCGGCGCGCTGCCCGACGATCTGGCGAGCCAGGCTCGCGCGCTGACTGAGGGCGACGCGGGTGATGCTGCCGAGCACGCACCGCAGTGGGCGCAGCTTGCCGACCGTGCCTGGCTGTACCGCCAAAGCGACCTGTCGGCCGCGCGCGAGCCACGCAATGCCTACCGCGACGCCTGGCGTCTATATCTGCTGGCCCAGCACCTGGGCCTGGCGGCGCGCACGCTCAGCGGCCTGAGCGCCGCCACGCGCGACGCGCTGATGGCCGAGATCGACGCCTTCGTGCCCTACAGCCACGGCTACGTGTGGCTGCAAGCCTACGAGCGCCACTACCGCGACGAGGTGCTCAACGCGATTGCGCTCAACCACGGTCGCGGGCGCTGGCTCAAGCGCGACACGCGGCCGAAGTCTCAGGTCATCTTCTGCATTGACGAGCGCGAAGAGAACATCCACCGCCACTTCGAAGAGCTCGATCCCGGCCACGAGACACTCGGCGCGGCGGGCTTCTTCGGCGTGGCCCTCAGCTTCACAGGCCTGGACGACCACACCCGCACGCCGCTGTGCCCGGCGGTCGCCACGCCTCTGCACCGCGTCTACGAGGTGCCGCGGGACGAAGACCTGCCGCACACCGCGCCCAAGCGCCAGCAGCGGCGCGGCTGGCTGGGTGTCGTGCAAGACACCTACTGGGAAGCCAAGCGCAACCTGGCCACCTCGTTCTTCACGATTGATCTGCTCGGGCTGCTGAACGCGGTGCCGCTGCTCGGGCGCATCCTGGCGCCGATTGGTTACGACCGCGCCGCCAGCGCCGGGCGCGGCTGGCTGGTGCCCGAGGTGCGCACCCGCGTCACGGTGAGCCGGCTTGAGCCGAGTGACTACAAGCGCTACCAGCTCGTGGCTGACGTGTTGCCAGTCGGCTTCAGCGACGTCGAGCAAACCGACCGCTGCGAAGGCATGTTGCGCAACCTCGGCCTGACCTACGGCTTCGCGCGCATCGTGATCTGGTGCGCACACGGCTCGGCGAGCCAGAACAACCCGCACGAAAACGCACACGACTGCGGCGCCTGCGGCGGCAAGAGCGGGGCGCCGAACGCACGCTCCATCTCGGCGATGCTGAATCGGCCGCCGGTGCGCAAGCTGCTGGCCGAGCGCGGCATTCAGGTTCCGGACGACACCTGGTTCGTCGGCGCGCTGCACAACACCGCGTCCGACCTCATCAGCTACTACGACACCGAAGACATTCCGACGCCGCTGCGGCCGCACTTCGAAGCCGTGCGCGCCGACCTGTTTGAGGCCAGCCAGCGCGCCGCGCAAGAGCGCTGCCGGCGCTTCGGCTCGTCGCCCAAAGACGCGACGCCGGAAGTCTCGCTGCGCCACGTTGTCGGGCGCTCGGTCGACTTTAGCCAGGTGCGGCCAGAGTGGGGGCATGCCACCAATGCCTTCGCCGTTGTCGGGCGGCGCTCGTTGACGCAGGGCGTGTTCTTCGACCGCCGCGGCTTCATCATCGGCTATGACGCCTCGCAAGACCCGACCGGCGCAATCCTCGAACGCATCATCATGGCCGTCGGGCCGGTGGGCGCGGGCATCAACCTCGAGTACTACTTCTCCACCGTCGATCCCACGGTCTACGGCTGCGACACCAAGGTGCCGCACAACGTGACCGGCATGCTCGGCGTGATGGTGGGCGCTGCCAGCGACCTGCGCACCGGATTGCCGACGCAGATGACCGAGGTGCACGAGGCGATGCGCCTGCAGCTTGTGGTTGAGGCCGCGCCCGAGGCGCTGGGTGGCATCTACGGCCGCCAGGCGGCGGTGCGCGAATTGCTTGACGGGGCCTGGGTGCACTTGATCTCGGTCCACCCCGAGACTGGCGATATCAACGTCTTTGTGCCCGGCGTCGGCTTTGTGCGCTGGAACGAGCCGTTGCAGCCGATTCCCGAAGTGGCGACCTCGTTCGACTGGTACCGCGGCAAGTACGAAGGCTTTCTGCCGCCGGCGCGCATCACTGAACCCACGAAGCCGTGGACCCGCAGCCGGCCGCTGCCGGACGCCGAGTCGGCGGTGCGCCAGACCGTCGCCCAGCGCGCTGCCGGCTGACGTTTGCACCCGCTTCCACACCAGCCTTCACACACCGCCTTCACACCAGCGCCCCACCCAACGAGTCCGCTCCGGAGACCGTCATGTTTGATGCCATCGTTTTAACCATCGTCGCACTGCCGCTGGCCGCCGCAGTCGTCAACGGCGTCTCGCTGTTCGCTGGCGACCGTCTGCACTGGCGCACCGTGCAACGCCTGACCTGCGGTGCTGCCGGCGCCTCGTTCTTCCTCACGTTGTGGGTGGCCGCGCAGGCTTTCACCGACCCGGTGCCGCGTGAGGTGCTGGCCTGGCACTGGTTGCGCGTCGGCGAGGTCAAGGTCGATATCGCCTTCATGATCGACTCGCTCGCCGCCGTGATGATGCTCGTGGTCACCGGATTCTCTTGGTTGATCGCGCTGTTCTCGCGCAACTACATGCACAAGGACCGCAGCTTCACGCGCTACTTCGCGGCGCTGGCGCTGTTCGTGTTTGCCATGCTGGTGCTGGTGATGGGTGGCAACTTCGCGATGCTGTTCCTGGGCTGGGAGGCAGTGGGCCTGTGCTCCTACTTGTTGATTGGTCATTATTACGAGCGCACCTCGGCGGCCCGCGCTGGCACCCGCGCGTTCTTGATGAACCGGGTCGGCGACGCCGGCTTTCTGATCGGCATCTGCGCCATCGCGCAGGCCTTCGGCTCACTCGACTACCGCGTCGTGCTGCCGCTGGCGCACACGCTTGACACCGGCACCGCGACCTTCATCGCGCTGTCGCTGTTGCTGGGCGCGGTGGGCAAGTCGGCGCAACTGCCGCTGGGCACCTGGCTGGCGCGGGCGATGGAAGGCCCGACGCCTTCAAGCGCGCTGATCCACGCCGCGACGATGGTGACTGCCGGCGTTTACCTGATCGTGCGCGCGCACAGCATCTTCGACGCCGCGCCCGACGCCTTGCTGGTGGTGGCGCTGATCGGACTGGCCACCGCGCTGTATGGCACGCTGGTGGGCCAGACGCTGTCGGACATCAAGGGCATCCTGGCCTTCTCCACCACCACCCAGCTGGGCCTGATGTTTGTGGCCTGCGGCCTGGGCGCCTACACGGTGGCGATGTTCCACCTGGTGGCGCACGCCTTCCTCAAGAGCTACCTGTTCCTCAGCGCACCATCGATCCTGCACCACCTGCACGGCAAAGCCAGCCCGAGCGAGACCGAGGCGGCCGAAAGCCCGGGCAGTGGCCGCCGCCTGGTGCCGGCGCTGGTGATCGGGCTGCTTGCTGGTGCGCTGGTCTGGGGTGCTTGGAACACTTCGCTGGCGGGTGGCGGCCTGCTGGCCAGCTCGCTGTCGGGTGCGGTGCTGCTGGCGGCGGGCGCCTTGTCGCTGCTCGTCACGATGCAGCATCTGGGCAGCCTGAGCCGGCGCACCTTCTCGCATGGCGTGGGCACTGGCACTGGCACCGGAGCCAGCACAGGCGCCGACGATGGCCACGCGCCGCACGGCATGGGCTATGCCCCGGCGCTGGGCCTGGCGTTGCTGGTCGCTCTCGGCGCCGCCGCAGGGCTGTTGCCCGGCAGCAGCGACAGCGGCTGGTTCGGACAGCTGCTCGCACCCTCGATTGGCACCAGCGAAGTGCGCGAAGCCAACCTGTGGCTCGTCGCGGCCGTCGCGGGCGCGGCGGCATTGGCACTGATCTGGTCGTGGCTGTCGGCAACCCGGCTCGAACGCTTCGCGCCTGAGCTGCCGGGGCTTGCGCTGGTGCGACTGCGCGGCCTGTACACCGCTGCGATGCACCGCTTCTGGATCGAGGAGTTCTACGAGTGGGCGCTGGTCGCGCCGGTGCGCCGACTGGGCGCCGCGCTGGCCCGCTTCGACGAGCGCGTGCTCGACCGGCTGGTCGGCAGCAACGCTGCCGCGACCCGCGTGCGCAGCGCAGAACGCCAATGGGAAGAGCGCATGCTTGGCGCGCGCGCTTCGCGCGGCCAGGTCGGCGCCAACCAGGCCGGTGTGCTGGCATGGCTCGAGGCCGTCAGTCGAAATACACAACAGACCCCGCAGGCACAAGAGGTGCCGCGCGGCGCGGTTGGACGCCTGACCCATGTGGCTGCGGCCGATGCCGACTGGGTCGAGCGCCGCGTCATCGGACTGGGCAGCGGCCTGGCCGGGCGCATGACGGCGTTGGCCTCGACGCTGGCTGCCTGGGCCGAGCGCTGGCTGTTCGGCCGCGGCGTCAACGACGGCCTGCCACAGGCCGGCCGCTTCGCCGGCCATGCCTTCGAACGCATCGAAATCAACCTCAGCCGCACTGCGGCGGTGGTGGTGCTGATTGCCATTGCCGTCGGCGGCGCCTTTTTTGCTGGAGCTTGACATGGGCGCAACCGAAATCCTCGCCTCGACACAGATCGGCTTTCCGCTGCTGTCGTGCCTGATCGCGCTGCCGCTGGCCGGTGCCGCGCTGGTGGCGTTCGCGGGTCGCGGCGCTGCGGCGCAACCGATCGCGGTCGCGGTTGGGCTGGCGCAGCTGCTGTTGTCGGTGCTGCTGATGACGAGCTTTCGTGACGACACGGCGGCGCTGCAGTTCGTCGAGCGCATGGGCTTCATGCAGCTCGGCGTGGACGGCCTGAGCGTTCTGTTCGTGCCGCTGACGGCGTTGCTGGGTCTGCTGGCGCTGCTGGCGCCGCGGCCGCAGGCCGACGCCGCGTCGGCCGGTGGCTACCTGGCGGCATTGCTCGCCTTCCAGGCCTGCATGGTCGGCGCCTTCGTGGCGGCAGACAGCCTGCTGTTCGTAGCCTTCTTCGCTGCCGAGGTGATCCCGAGCTGGTACCTGATCGCGCACCATGGCAGCGGGCGTGAACGCGCTGCCGCCGCGAACCAGTATCTGTTGGTGATGCTGGCGGCCAGTGCCGCAGTGGCGGGCGGCCTGCTGCTGGCCGGCGGCGGATCGATGGCGCCGATGGCGCAGTTGGCGGCGCAGCCGCTGGCGCCGGCGGCGCAGACGCTGCCGTTCCTGCTGCTGCTGCTGGGCCTGGGCATCAAGGCACCGCTGTTTCCGCTGCATGCCTGGATGCCGCGTGTGCTCGAGCAGGGCCCGATGGTCGGCATGAGCGTGTTCCTGGTCGGCGTCAAGCTCGGCGGTTACGGCATGCTGCGCCTGCTGCTGCCGGTTACGCCCGACGCTGCGGCCGCGTGGATGCCGCTGGCCGTTGGCCTGGCCGTGTGCAGCATGGTTTACGGTGCGCTGCTGGCCTTCGTGCAGACCGACCTGCGCCGCATGCTGGCGTTCGCCAGCATCAGTCACATCGGCGTCATCATGCTCGGGCTGTTCTCGCTCAACACCGTCGGCATGCAGGGCGCGCTGGTGCAGATGGCCAGCCTGGGCCTCAGCGGCGCGGGCTTGTTTTTGCTGGCCGGCTTCATCGAGACGCGCGTGGGCACCCACGCGGCCACAGTCGGCGGCCTGGGTCGGGCCGCACCGTGGCTGGCCGGTGCCTTCCTCATCATCGGCCTGGCCGGCGTCGGCATGCCGGGAACCAGCGGTTTCAACGGCGAACACCTGGTGATGATGGGGACGCTGAAGGTGCACTGGACGATGGCGCTGGCCGTCGGCCTGGGCACGGTGCTGAGCGCGGCCTACTTCTTGCGCTACTACCAGCGCGCGTTCATGCGTGACCCCACCGAGGGCGCAACGCCAGTGCGCGCGATCACCGACCTGGGCGCGCGCGAGCGGCTGATCGCGCTGGCTATCGGCGCGGTCGTCATCTGGATCGGCGTGTACACGACGCCATTCCTGCGCGCCATCACGCCGAGCATCCGAGCGGTCGAAACGCGACTGGCCCAGGCCGTCCAGCCAGCGGTCGCCCAAGCATCCACGGCCGCGCCGACGCGCTGAAGCGAAGGAACATCATGAACCCGACTTCGATCCTCACCCCGGCCGCCGGCAGCGGCTGGCCCGTGCTGTCCCTGCTGATCGCGCTGCCGCTGGTTGCCGCCGTCATCGTCGCGCTGATGCGCAACGAGAGCCGGGCGCGCCACGTCGCCGTGGTCGCGGCGCTGGCCGAGCTGGTGCTCGCGCTGACGATGGTCATTGGCTTCGTGCCCGGCACGGCCGACATGCAGTATGTTGAACGCCACGCGTGGATCCCCACGCTGGGCATCGGCTACAGCGTCGGCGTCGACGGCATCAGTCTGCTGTTCGTACCGCTGGCAGCGCTGATCGCTTGTGGCGCGCTGCTGGCCACCACGGGCGGCGTGCGCTTCATGCCGCGCCTGTTCTGCGCCAACGTGCTGCTGATGCTGGCCGCCACGGTGGGCATCTTCGTGGCGCTAGACCTCTTCCTGTTTTACGTCTTCTACGAACTGGCGCTGATCCCGGCCTTCTTGCTCATCAAGCTGTGGGGCCAAGGCAGCCAGCGCGCGCATGCCGGCATGAAGTACGTGCTGTACATGCTTTGTGGCTCGGTGCCGCTGCTGCTCGGGTTCATTCTCGTGGCCCTGCAGCACCAGGAGGTCAGCGGCAACCTCAGCTTCGACTGGGCCACCCTGATGGCCACGCCAGTCGAGGGCGGTCGAGGCACGCTGGTGTTCGCGCTGCTGGTGCTGGGCTTTGCGGTCAAGGGCCCGCTGCTGCCGCTGCACACCTGGATGCCGGCGGCGGTCAGCGAAGGCCCGGTCGGCGTTGGCGTGTTCCTGGTCGGCCTCAAGCTCGGTGCCTACGGCTTCTTGCGCTTCGTGATGCCGCTCGCGCCCGAAGCGAGCGCCGAATGGTCACTCGTGATCGCCGCGCTCGGCGTGACGGCGATGCTGTACGCAGCCCTGGTCGCGCTGGTGCAGCGCAACCTGCGTCGCCTGCTGGCGTTTGCCAGCATCAGCCACGTCGGTCTGGTCACCATGGGGCTGTTCACGCTCACCGCCGAAGGCATGCAGGGCGGCGTGTTGATGCTGCTGGCGATGGGCATCACCTCGACCGGCCTCTTGCTGCTGGCGGGTTCGCTGCACGCGCGCCTGGGCTCTTCCGAGCTGTCGTCGTTTGGCGGCCTGACGCGCCAGATGCCACGCCTGGCGACGCTGTTTTTCATCCTCGGCATCGCCTCGGTGGGCATGCCCGGCACGCTGAACTTCAACGGCGAATTCCTGGTCCTAGTGGGCAGCTTCAACCTGCATCCAGCGCTGGCTGGCACGGCGGTGCTGGGCGTGATCCTGAGCGCGGGCTACTTCCTCTGGTACTACGAGCGCGCATTCTTCGGGCCGCCGGGCCGCCATGCAGCAGCGCGCTTGCCCGACCTGAACCGGCGCGAAACCCTGGTGGCCGGCGTGTTGGCCGGCCTGGCGATCATGGGCGGTTTGTATCCGGCTCATCTGCAGGAGGTGACGGGGCCATCGGTGAACGCTCTGCTCGCGCATGTGCAGGCGCACCTACCGGTGCGCGTACTGGCGCAGGTGCCGGCGCAAGCGCAGGTCGGTACGGGCCCGGTAGTGTTGACAGCGCGCGCCGCGCCTGCGCGCTAAAGCGGGCTCGCGCATGCCACTGCGACGCTTGCACGGCGCGGGCTCGGTGCTGCTGACGACGGCCCAGTACGCCGGGCTGGCAGTCATCGCGCTGGCCACTGTGGTCGCGGGCGTGCAGGAGGTGATGGTGATGTTCAGTCAGGGCAAGGTCGCGCTGGTCGATCTGCTGCTGATGTTCATCTACCTCGAAGTGCTGACGATGACCGGGGTGTACTACCAGTCTGGTCAGCTGCCGGTGCGCTTTCCGCTCTATATCGCCATCGTTGCGTTGGCGCGCTATCTCATCCTCGACACCAAGCAGCTCGACGCGCTGCGCATCGCCGCTGTCGGGGGCGGCATCGTCATGCTGTCGGTCGCCGTGCTGGTGCTGCGTTATGGCCGGACCCGTTTTCCGGACCCCGAAGAGGACTCGCCGCACACGGTGGGCAACAAGGTCGACAGGCCGTGACGCGGATCACTCAGGCCGGTTGACGCCTGGGTCCCAGGATCACTCAGGCCGGTTGACGCCTGGGTCCAAGACAAAAGGCTTTTGAACGGCCTGTTTCCCGGCAGCTTGGTAGTTTCATGCTTCGATCCGGCATGCTCCAATTGGATCCCAGCACAACATGGGTCGGCGCCACCAAGCGCCCGACTGTGTCGTGATCCGGAGGCACGGCGCCCGTCACCCGGAAACGCCACTTCCCAAAACAGACAGCGAAGCGCCCGCTCCGCCGTGAAGGGCGCATGCAGCGCCCACTCAATCCGCCAGAAGAGAGTCCGCATGACCACGATTGCCACGATCCCCTTGAGCTCCTTGCGGGTGACCAAACCTCATGACCCGGCACCCGACGATGCGCGGTGGCAGATCGCCGATATCGAAGGCCTTTTTGCGTTGCCGTTCATGGATCTGCTTTTTCGTGCCCAGCAGGCACATCGCGAGAACTTCAACGCCAGCGAGGTGCAACTCTCCACACTGCTCTCGATCAAAACCGGCGGCTGCCCAGAGGATTGCGGCTACTGCCCGCAGTCGGCGCAATTCAACACGGGCGTCGAGGCCAGCAAGCTGATGCCGCTGCAAGAAGTGGTGGCTGCGGCGCAGGCCGCCAAGGCCCAGGGCGCGACGCGCTTTTGCATGGGCGCCGCCTGGCGCAGCCCAAAGCCGCGTGACATGGAACGCGTGACCGAGATGGTGCGTGAGGTCAAGGCGCTGGGGCTGGAGACCTGCATGACGCTGGGCATGCTCGACGCCGTGCAGGCGCAGTCGCTTGACGATGCAGGCCTGGACTTCTACAACCACAACCTCGACAGCGCGCCCGACTTCTACGGCCAGATCATCGGCACCCGCACCTACCAGGACCGGCTCGACACGCTTGCGAACGTGCGCCAGGCTGGCATCAAAGTGTGCAGCGGCGGCATCGTCGGCATGGGTGAAAGCCGCGCGCAGCGTGCCGGGCTGATCGCGCAACTTGCCAACCTCGATCCGTATCCTGAGTCGGTGCCGATCAACAACCTCGTGCAGGTTGCTGGCACCCCGCTGGCTGGCACCGAACTGCTGGACCCCTTCGAGTTTGTGCGCACGATCGCCGTGGCCCGCATCACGATGCCGAAGACCATGGTGCGGCTGTCAGCGGGGCGCGAGCAGATGAGCGACGCGGTGCAGGCCCTGTGTTTTGCGGCCGGCGCCAATTCAATTTTCTATGGCGACCGCTTGTTGACCACGACCAACCCGCAAGCTGCACGCGACAAGGCGCTGTTCGAACGGCTCGGTCTGCGGGCCATGCCATGAGTGCAGACCGCAAGCCAATGCGCTGAACCGCTTCGCGCGACGCACGCGGCCCAACAGCAAATCGCGGTGTTGACCAGCTACGACACCAGCTTTGCGCGGCTGCTTGATCAGGCTGCCGTCAGGCCTGCGCCACGTTCAAACCAAGCCAGTAACGCGCGAGCTGGCGCACGTGGCTCTCCAACGCGTCGAAGTCCACCGGCTTGACCACGTAGCTGTTCACGCCGCACTCATAGGCACGCGCCACATCCGACTGGTCGGCCGATGAACTCAGAATGACCAGCGGCAAGTGCCGGCATGTCGGCTCCGACTTGAGCCGCTGGACCGCCTCGAGCCCACCGAGCCGCGGCATCTTCACGTCGAGCAGCACAAGGCGCGGCCAGGCCTTGCGGGGCGAGCCCGCCAAGTCGGCTATCACCTGCAAGGCCTGCTCGCCATCACGCACCCATGCAATGCGGTCGCGCGGAATTTCCAGCGCCAACGCGCGCAGCACCAGTTCGGCGTCGGTCGGCTGGTCCTCGACCAGCAACACATCAAACGACGACATGTTCACGGGTCTACCCTCCGCAACGCGCGCTCCGCAATGAGTGTTTTGCAGCGGCCATGCGCGCTCATGGCCGCTGTGCTCGAGGCAGGGAGAAATGGAAGATCGCGCCCTCGCCGACCTTGGCCTCGCCCCAGACCCGGCCCTGGTGCTTGTCGATGGCACTGTGGACGATCGCCAGACCCACCCCGGAACCGGGGAACTGTTCGGCGTCGTGCAGGCGTTCGAAGACGCCGAACAGTCGCTCGTAGTACTTCATGTTGAAGCCGACACCGTTGTCACGGACCCAGTACGTGCACCAGTCGCCGTCCGCCGAGCCGCCCACTTCGACGCACGGCTCGTCTTGGTGCGACGAAAACTTCACGGCGTTGGACAGCAGGTTCGACCACACCTCCCAGATCAGCGAGCGGTCAGCCAAGGCCGCAGGCAAATCGCCCACGTGAAGGCGAACGGCGCGCCCGCTGGCTGCTTTTACGTCATGCGCAGCCTCGGTGGCCAAGGCCTTCATATCGAGTTCGACCGCCTGCACCGGCAGCCGGCGCAGCCGGGAGTAGGTCAGCAGATCCTCGATCAGTTGGTCCATGCGGCGGCCGCTGTGCAGGATCACGCCAATCAGCCGCTTGCCCTCGTCGTCCAGGCCTGCTCCGTATTCCTTCTCCAGGGTGCGCGTGAAGCCGATCACCGCGCGCAGCGGCGTTCGCAGGTCGTGAGACACCGAATAGGTGAAGCGCTCAAGTCCTTGATTGGCCTGCGCCAACGCTGCGGTACGTTCTTCAACGCGGCGCTCGAGCGCCGCATTCAGGTCGGCAAACTCGTGGCGTGCCTGGCGCTGTTCTGTCACCTTCGAGCTCAGATCGTGGTTGGCCCGCTCGATCTGCAGCGTGCGCTCGAGGATGCGTGACTCGAGCTCGTCGTTGGCGCGTTGCAGAGCGAACTCTGCACGCTCGCGCCTGCCCAGTTCGCGCCGCAGCAGGCCGAAGGCCAACAGCAACAACGCGATCGCGATCGTGTCGGTCACGATCAACAGCGCTCGCGTGGTCTTTCCTGTCTGCTGGGTGTCATGCAAGCGGTCCATCAGGTCCGCGTTGGCGGCACTGCGGATGTCCTTCACCACCGCGCGTGCGCGATCAAGCGATCTCTTGCCAGCGTCGATCAACGCCACCTGCTGCGGCGCCCCCGCATCGACTCCCTGCCCTCGGAGAGCGACCGATGCATCGATCGTGCCGATCACGTCCGTCACCAGCGCTTCGATCTCCGCCAGGCGCGCGCGCTGCTGATCGTCCGAGGCCTGGATCAGCCTGCGCAGGGCTTGCAGCCGCTCTTCGCGCGTGCGCACGGCGGCATGGTAGGGCTCCAGGTAGCGCGGCTCGCCAGTGATGACGTAGCCGCGCTGGGCGATCACGCCGTCCTTGAGCAAGGTCAGCACGTCTTGATTGGCGAGGAAGATTTCCTGCGTCCGTTCCACCGATCGGACGCGACCCTCGAAGAGGTCGATGCTGCGGTAGGCGGCTGCACCGACCGCCGCGAGCATCAGGATGGCCATGCCGAAGCCGGCAGCAATCAGCGCTGGAGGTCGTCGCGATGCTACGGCTGCGACCGGGTTCGCTGCGCCCCACATGTCAAGCCAACGCGATCGCCGCCGCGCTCCTGACGCAAGCAAGGCGCATGACCATGGTGCACAAGCGAAGCGTCTGGTTTGAAATCATCAGCTTGAGTAAACCGGCTGCAGACATCATTTGCAATCGGTGCTATGCCGGGCGGTGAGTCGGTGTTTACACGGGCGTGCCGGGCATCGAGCATGTGCAGCCGTTTCGGTGCGTCTGTTTTTGGCATGTTCGGAGCCGAGCAAGCCCTTGCAGCCGCCGCTACCAAGGGAGTCGATCACACATCACGGTGTGGAGTCCGCGAGGTGGGGCAACGCCAACTCCACCCAGCGTCTCAAGCATGCGGCGTTACCCCTGAGAGGGCCTCTGCGCTTTCTGGCGCAAGCACGCGCCTTCTTCAACCACGAAGCCCTGCCTGCGCAGTTGCTGCGGCGTCAGATCAAGCCGCGCATGCAGCGCGGGTTCCACGCCCAAACCGGGGGGCGGTGACGAAGACGCGGTGCCCGCGCGCCAGCGGAGTCGGATAACGAATGCCCATGCATCGGTGATGCATGGGCTGCAGGGCCGATGTGAATTTGTCACTTCGGCCGTGCGACATCGGTCACCACTCGCCACTGCCGCCTTGCCTACATTGGCCTCAATGCTGCGGCAGTCCAGTGCCGCAGCCCACACGCAAGGCTGTCATCCGCACAGGGCCGCAAGACCGGGCGCAAGGCGACAGGTTCAGGGAGAACCGGCAACGGGCGGGTGCATGCAAGTGCACCCGCCCCGCGACCGCTTTGCGCGCCACCCGCCCTGCTGCCCGCCCGCCCTGCCTGGGCGAGGCCTTAAGCTCAGCGCCAAATCGACACCGGGGGGCACCCAACATGCTGGCGCAAGACTTCGTGCGCAAATGGCAGGCCGGCGCGCCCGCCAACGAATTGAACGAACGCGCGGGCGCACAGGCCCACTTCATCGACCTCTGCCGCGTGCTGGCGGTGCCCGAGCCCGGCGACCCCGAGCACTACTGCTTCGAGCGTGGCGTCACCAAGACCGGCAGCGCTGCCGTGCTGGGCAAGCAGCGCACCGACGGCTTTGCCGACGTCTGGCTGCGCGGTCACTTTGCCTGGGAATACAAGGCGCCCGGCAAGAGCCTGGAAGGCGCGCTTCGGCAGCTGATGATGTACGCGCTGCCGCTGGAAAGCCCGCCGCTGCTGGTGGTGAGCGACCGCCTGCGAATCGAGGTGCACACGCACTTCACTGGCACCCCCAGTGAACGCCACGTCTTCGCGCTGGAAGACATCACAAGGCCCGATGTGCAGCAGCGCCTGCGCGCCTTGTGGACGGCGCCCGACCAGTACAAACCGCGCAAGACGAATCGCGACATCACCGAAGAAGCCGCGCGCACATTCGCCGGCACCGCCAAGCGCCTGCGCGATGCAGGCGTGCCGCCGCAAGCGGCCAGCCACTTCCTGACGCAGTGCGTGTTCTGCTTTTTTGCTGAAGACGTGGGCCTGCTGCCGCAGCGCCTGTTTGAGCGCCTGGTGGGCGTGCAGATTGCGCCTGACCGCTTGCGCACCCAACTGGCGGCGCTGTTTGCCACCATGCGCAGCGGCGGCCTCTTTGGCGTTGAAGACCTGCCCTGGTTCAACGGCGGCCTGTTCGAGTCCGTGGCCGTGCCGGAGCTGGCCGCTGAAGACGTGACAGCGCTCAAGGCCGCCAGCGCGCTGAACTGGAGCGCCATTGATGCCACCATTTTCGGCACCCTGTTTGAACGCGGGCTGGACCCGGCCAAGCGCAGCCAGCTGGGCGCCAACTTCACCGACCCCGCCACCATCATGCGGCTGGTGGACCCGGTGGTGCGGCGCCCGTTGCTGGCCGAATGGGCAGGCCACAAGGCGACGATTGAAAGCGCCCTCGGCAAAAGCAAGCGTCATGGCGACAAGCCCTGGCGCGCCGCGCAGGCCGCTTTCGTCGGCTTCCTGGAAAGGCTGAAGGCCTACCGCGTGCTGGACCCGGCCTGCGGCAGCGGCAACTTCCTGTACCTGGCGCTGCGTTGCCTGAAAGACATTGAACACCAGGTCAACCTCGAAGCCGAACAGTTGGGCCTTGAACGCCAGCAAGACGTGACCGGCCCGCACAACGTGCTGGGCATCGAGATCAACGACTACGCGGCTGAACTGGCGCGGGTGACGGTGTGGATCGGTGAACTGCAGTGGCGCATCCAGCGCGGATACGGCTTCAAGCTGAACCCGGTGCTGGAAGCGCTGGATCACATTGAGTGTCGGGATGCGGTACTGGGTGCGGACGGGCAGGAGGCGGTGTGGCCACGGGCGGATGCGGTGGTGGGGAATCCGCCGTTTGTGGGCGACAAGAAGATGCGCGGCGAGTTGGGTGACGAGTACACCGAGCGGCTGCGTGCGGCCTACAAGGGGCGGGTGCCGGGTGGGGCGGATTTGGTGTGCTACTGGTTCGAGAAGGCGCGGGGGCAGATTGAGGCGGGATCGCTCTTGCGGGCGGGACTGGTGTCCACAAACTCGATTCGGGGCGGCGCGAACCGCGAAGTGTTGGACCGGGTAAGCCAGACGACTCGAATCTTTGAAGCCTGGTCCGACGAGCCTTGGATCAACAACGGTGCTGCGGTTCGGGTCTCACTCATTGGATTTGGTTTATCAGCACAAGGCGCGCAGCTGAACGGGGTTGAAGCTGCCGTTGTATTTGCGGATCTGACGCCAAGCGCGACTGAGAACTCCGATCTCGACCTTGCCTTGGCGCGTGCCATCAATGGGAGTGGCACTGCGTTCATCGGCACTCAGAAAGGGGGCTCGTTCGACATACCGGGCGACCAGGCGCGAGAGCTGCTTGTTCAACCGAATCCGAACGGCCGATCGAACGGCGAAGTTGTGGCGCCTTGGATCAATGGCCTGGACATTACTCGGCGTGCTCAGGACATTTGGCTGATTGACTTTGGTACCCGCAGTGCTGAGGAAGCCGCCTTGCATGAGTCGCCGTGGGGTCACTGCGAGACACTCGTGAAACCCGCCCGCTTGGGGAATCGGGAGGCACGAACTGGCCAGACATGGTGGCTCCTTCAGCGCGCCCGGCCCGAAATGAGGGCAGCGACGCGCGGGATTGCACGCTTCATAGCTACGGCACGCGTCGCAAAATTCCGCCTATTCAAATGGGTCGCGAACAGCGTTACTCCCGACTCGCAGGTGGTGGTGTTTGCTCGTTCGGACGACGCCACTCTCGGCCTGCTCCACAGCCGCTTCCACGAACTCTGGTCACTGCGCCTGGGCACATCACTCGAAGACCGCCCCCGCTACACCCCCACCACCTGCTTCGAAACCTTCCCCTTCCCCGCCGGCCTCACCCCCGCCGACACCGCGCACCAGCGCACCGAAACCCTGCCCGGCGGCGCGCTGATCCCCGCCGACCTGACGCCCGAAGTGCACGGACATGCAGCCGCCATCGCCCAGGCCGCACAACGCCTGGTGGCCCTGCGCGACGCCTGGCTCAACCCGCCCGAGTGGACCGACCGCGTGCCCGAGGTGGTGCCGCTGGGCATGTCCTCGTCGCCGTACCCCGACCGCATCGTCGCCAAGCCGGGCTTCGAAAAAGACCTGGCCAAACGCACGCTCACCAATCTCTACAACCAGCGCCCGGCCTGGCTGGCCCATGCGCACCAGGCGCTTGACGCCGCAGTGGCCGCAGCCTACGGCTTTGGCGACTACACGCCCGCGATGCCCGACGAAGAAATCCTGCGCCGGCTGCTGGCCTTGAACGGCGCGCGATCTGGCGCTGCGGTGGCCGGCGCGGGGCCGGCGGCCTAAACTGGGCGCTATTGCTGCCGGAGATTGCCCATGGGACACGCTGCCCTCAACCTGCCGATGACCGCTGCCGAGTTCCTGGCCTGGGAAGAGACGCAGACTGTCAAGCACGAGTTCGTGCGCGGTGAGGTGTTCGCCATGGCTGGCGCCGGCAAGGCCCATGTCGCATTGACATTGAATGCCGCCATGGCGCTGCGCCAGCACCTCAGGGGCTCGCCCTGCCGCACCTACATGGCCGACACCAAGCTTCGCGTCGAAGCCGCCGACATGTATTTCTACCCCGACGTGCTGGTCACCTGCAGCGCCGCCGACGCCGCCGACCCCGCCATCGTGCGTGAACCCGTGTTGCTGGTGGAAGTGCTGTCTCCGACCACCGCTGCGTACGATCGGGGCGACAAGTTCGCCACCTACCGCCAACTGCCGTCCCTGCGCGAATACGTCTTGATCGACCCGCAATCCCGTCGCTGCGATGTGTTCCGGCTGCAGGGCGATGGCTTGTGGGTGCTGCACCCCTTCGAGGCCGGACAAGATCTGCGCTTGGCTTCCGTCGAACTTGATCTGCCGGCGGCGGTCTTGTGGGACGAAGTGCCGGCCGTTTCGGCCAGCAAAGTGGCAGACGCCCGATAGGCGTTTCGCCCAGCGTCGCACCCAAAAAAAAACGGGCGACTTTCGTCGCCCGTGTTCGTTGGCCGGTCAGCGGGGCAGCAAAGCGATCAAATCCCCGCAGCCGCCTTCAGCGCAGCCACCTTGTCCGTGCGCTCCCAGGAAAACTCCGGCTCGTCGCGCCCGAAGTGCCCATACGCCGCCGTCTTTTCATAGATCGGGCGCAGCAGGTCCAGCATCAGAATGATGCCCTTGGGGCGCAGGTCGAAGATGTCGCCCTTGGACACGATGGCCGACAGGCGTTCGTCGCTGATGACGCCGGTGCCTTCGGTGTAGACCGTGATGTTCATCGGCTTGGCCACGCCGATGGCGTAGGCCACCTGGATCTGGCACTGCTTGGCCAGGCCGGCAGCGACGATGTTCTTCGCCACATAACGCGCAGCATAGGCGGCAGAGCGGTCCACCTTGGAAGGATCTTTGCCGCTGAAGGCGCCACCGCCGTGCGGGCAGGCGCCGCCGTAGGTGTCAACGATGATCTTGCGCCCGGTCAGGCCGCAGTCACCCTGCGGGCCGCCGACGACAAAGCGGCCGGTGGGGTTGATCAGGTACTTGGTGTCGGCCGTCAGCCATTCTTTCGGCAGCACGGGCTTGATGAGTTCTTCGCGCACCGCTTCGTAGAACGCGTCGGTCATCTTGTGGCCCAGGCTGTACTCGGGCGCGTGCTGGCTGGACAAAACCACGGTGTCGATGCTGTGCGGCTTGCCATTTACATAGCGCATCGTGACCTGGCTCTTGGCGTCGGGCCGCAGGAAGGGCATGCGGCCGTCCTTGCGCAGCTGCGCTTGCCGTTCCACCAGCCGGTGCGCGTAGTAGATCGGCGCGGGCATCAGGTCTGGCGTTTCGTCGCAGGCGTAGCCGAACATCAGGCCCTGGTCGCCGGCGCCGGTGTTGAGGTGGTCGTCTGACGCGTGGTCCACGCCCTGCGCGATGTCGTTGGACTGCTTGTCGTAGCAGACCATCACCGCGCAGCCCTTGTAGTCGATGCCGTATTCGGTGTTGTCGTAGCCGATGCGCTTGATGGTGTCGCGCGCGACCTGGATGTAGTCGACGTGGGCGTTGGTGGTGATCTCTCCAGCCAGCACCACCAGGCCGGTGTTGCACAGGGTTTCGGCGGCGACGCGGCTGCGCGGATCCTGCTTGAAGATCGCGTCGAGGATAGCGTCAGAGATCTGGTCGGCCACCTTGTCGGGGTGACCTTCAGAGACGGATTCGGATGTAAAGAGATAGTCGTTCGCCATTTTTTGAAGCTCCAATAAACAGGTTAAAAACGCGTTGCTTGGGCTGAGAAGCTTCGGCGAACGCTTTAGCAGATTTGTCAAAATTGACAAGGCACAATCGCTACACGTTGGTGCGGCGTTTGTGTGTCGCCCTGCAAGTAGTTCGATAA
>JAYSYB010000216.1:0-5949 GCA_043716775.1 Rubrivivax sp. | reverse complement strand
ATCGGCCTGCTGGAGCCACCGGGCCGCATCGCGGGCGGTGAAATCCGCCTGGCCGGACAGCGCATCGACAACCTGCCGCATGAACAGATGCGCGCAATCCGCGGCCGCAAGATAGGGGCGATCTTCCAGGACCCGTTGACGTCGCTGAACCCGCTGTACACGATTGGCCGGCAGTTGACGGAAACGATCCTCACGCACTTGGCCGTGAGCCCGTCGCAGGCGCGACAGCGCGCGATTGAACTGCTGCAGGAAACCGGCATTCCGGCGGCGGCCGAGCGCATCGACCAGTACCCACACCAGTTCAGCGGCGGCATGCGCCAGCGTGTCGTCATCGCACTCGCATTGGCTGCCGACCCTCAGCTGATCGTGGCCGACGAGCCGACGACGGCGCTGGACGTGTCGATCCAGGCGCAGATCATTTCGCTGCTCAAACGGCTGTGCAAGGACCATGGCGCCGCCGTCATGCTGGTGACGCACGACATGGGCGTTATCGCAGAAACCTGTGACCGCGTGGCCGTGCTGTACGCCGGCCGGGTGGCCGAGATCGGGCCCGTGGGCGACGTCATCCACCGGCCCAGCCACCCTTACACGCATGGGCTCATGGGCTCCATTCCCGCCATGGACGAAGACCGTGACCGGCTGTTGCAGATTGACGGTGCGATGCCGCGGCTGACGGCCATTCCCAAGGGCTGCGCCTACAACCCGCGCTGCCCGCAGGTGATGCCGCGTTGCCGCGAAGAACGGCCGGACTTGCGGGATGCCGGCGCGACGCGCGCGGCCTGCTGGCTCGTTAATTCCACCGGGGCGCGTTCATGACGCCGCTGGTGCAGGTCCGCGACTTGGCCAAGACCTTTGACGTCTCGGCGCCCTGGCTCAACCGCGTGGTGGAACGCAAGGCCCGGCAGTTTGTGCACGCGGTGGATGGCGTGTCCTTCAGCATCGAACGCGGCAAGACACTCGCGCTGGTGGGCGAATCGGGCTGCGGCAAGAGCACAGTGGCGCGGCTGCTGGTGGGCCTGCTGCAGCCCACACGCGGCGACGTGCAATTCGACGGCCAGGCCACCGACGCCGCACGCGATGCGGGCGAATTGCGCCGCTTGCGCCGCCGCATGCAGATGATCTTCCAGGACCCCTACGCCAGCCTGAACCCGCGCTGGAAAGTGCTGGACATCGTCGGCGAGCCGCTGCGCGAACATGGCCTGGCCCCGACCACGGAGGTGCTGCGCGCCAAGGTGTCGGACCTGCTGCTGCAGGTGGGCCTGGCGGCGGTCGATGGCGAGAAGTTCCCTCACCAGTTTTCTGGCGGCCAGCGCCAGCGCATTTCCATCGCCCGCGCGCTGGCCACGCAGCCCGAATTCCTGGTCTGCGATGAACCCACGTCAGCCTTGGACGTGTCGGTGCAGGCGCAGGTGCTCAACATCATGAAGGACCTTCAGCGCAGCCGTGGCCTGACCTATCTGTTCATCAGCCATAACCTGGCGGTTGTGCGGCATGTGGCTGACGAAGTGGGTGTGATGTATCTTGGGCGGCTGGTGGAACTGGCCGCCAAGGCGCCACTCTTCGGCCAGCCGCGCCACCCCTACACGCGCATGCTGCTGGATGCGATTCCCGACATCCACATGAGCGGGCGGGCGCGCACGCCCGTGCAGGGCGAAGTGCCGAACCCCTTGAATCCCCCCACCGGTTGCGCCTTTCACCCGCGCTGCCCGCATGCCAATGCGCGTTGCGCGCAGGAGAGGCCTGTTTTGACGACGTTCAAAGGCGTACAAGTCGCCTGCCACGCGGTGCAAGAAGGTCGGCTCTAGATCAATCGCTCATCCGCGTAGAGGGTCTTGATCTCTTCACGCTGGCGGACCAGATGCACCCGGTCGCCGTCAACCAGCAGCTCGGCCGCGCGCGGCCGCGAGTTGTAGTTGCTGGCCATCGCCATGCCATAGGCTCCCGCCGACAGCACGGCCAGCACGTCACCGGGCTGCAGCGCCAGTACACGGTCGCGCCCCAACCAGTCGCCCGACTCACACACCAGGCCAACGACGTCCCAGGTCAAGCGCGGTGCGGCACGTTCGCGGCAAGGCTCGATCGCCATCCAGGCCTCATACATGGCCGGGCGCACGAGGTCGTTCATGGCGGCATCCACCACGCAGAAATTCTTGGCGTCGCCGGGCTTCAAATACAGCACCTCGGTCAGCATCACGCCCGCGTTGCCGACCAGAGAACGGCCGGGCTCGAAGAGCACCTCGCGATGGCCGTGGCCGCGCGCGTCCATGCGCTGCAGCACACCCGCCACCAGTGCGCCGGCATCCGGCGGCTGCTCATCGGTGTAGGTGATACCCAGGCCGCCGCCGACATCGACGTGGTGGATAGCGATGCCGGCGGCTTCCACGGCTTCGACAAGGTCCAGCACGCGGTCCAGCGCATCGAGATAAGGGTCCAGCTGCGTGATCTGCGAGCCGATGTGGCAGTCGATGCCCACCACCTGCAAGCCCGGGAGCGACGCCGCATGGCGGTAGGCGGCCACCGCTTCGTCATGCGCAATGCCGAACTTGTTGCCCTTCAGACCCGTGGAGATGTACGGGTGCGTGCCCGCATCGACGTCGGGGTTGACGCGCAGGCTCACCGGCGCGGTGCGGCCGAGCGCGCGTGCTTCCTGGTCCAGCGCGTCAATCTCACCGAGGCTTTCAACGTTGAAGCAGCGCACACCGGCCAGCAAGGCCTGGCGCATGTCAGCCCGCGTCTTGCCGACGCCCGAAAACACGACCTTTGCCGGGTCGCCGCCAGCGGCCAGCACCCGCGACAGTTCACCACCCGACACGATGTCAAAGCCGCAGCCGGCCTGCGCAAAGGTCTGCAGCACCGCCAGCGTGGAGTTGGCCTTCATCGCGTAGCACAGTAGATGTCGCCGGCCCTGCAAGGCCCGGGTGTAAGACGCCAGCGCCGCTAGCATGGCCGCGCGCGAATAGACGAAAAGCGGCGTGCCGAAGCGTTGCGCCAATTCCGCCAGCGCATGACCGTCAAGATGCAGTTCGCCGCCCTCGCGAGCAAGGTACGGGGCACCTGGCAACTTCGGCAGGCTCATCGCGCGCCAGCCGACGCTGCGCTGGCGGCCGCAGGCGCGGCGTGCGCGGCTTGCGCGGGCGGCAGAATCAACGGGCCTTTCTGGCCGCACGCTGAAGCCAGAAAACCTACCCCTGCCAACAACGCGGTCAGCGCAGCAGTCCAGGGGCGGCTCGATACACTCTTCACAGCTGAAACATGCATGCAAAGGATTCTATGAGCACGGCCCCCGCCGACGCGTCGCTCAGCGATGTCGACTACCAACGCGAGACGGGCTTGCTGCTGGCGCGCATCGAAGCCGTCGCCGACCGCTGGCTGCAGGAAGATGTGATCGACATCGACAGCCAGCGCACCGGCGGACTGCTGGAACTGAGCTTTCCGAACGGCAGCAAGATCATCATCAACACACAGCCGCCGCTGCATGAAGTGTGGCTGGCAGCGCGCGATGGCGGCTTTCATTACCGGTTGGTCGCAGGCCAGTGGGTCAACACACGCGACGGCAGTGAATTCGTGCAGGCTCTGTCGCAGCATGCCAGCGCACAAGGCGGCATGCCGCTGAACTTCTGAGACGGCCTAACGTTTGAAGAGGTCGAGGATGCTGCTGCGCTCTTCGGCGCTGGGCGGTCGCGGCACCACGTCTTCAAGGCCCAGGCTGGCCACGCCCGCGCCGGCGGCATATTCCTCAAATATCCAGTAGTTGCCCTGACGCACGACGCCGGCGGGCGGCGCCAGTTCCTGCACCGGCACGCCCTTGAGCGCATGCTGCATGAATTCAATCCAAACCGGCAGCGACAGACCACCGCCGGTTTCGCGGTCTCCAAGCTTGCGCGGGCTGTCGTAGCCGATCCACACCACCGCTGCCAACGTAGGCTGGAAGCCGGCGAACCAGACGTCCATGGAGTCGTTGGTGGTGCCCGTCTTGCCGTACAGGTCAGACCGCTTTAGCGTTGCCTGTGCCCGTGCTGCGGTGCCGCTGCGCGCCACCTCTTGCAGCAGTGAACTCATGACAAAGGCATTGCGCGCCGGCAGCGTGCGCAGGCTCTCGTCCAACGCCGGTGGCCGCGCCTGCAGCAGAATCTTGCCTTTACTGTCGGTGACCCGCTGAATCAGCATCGGCGGCAGCAGATGGCCGCCATTGGCAAACACGCTGTAGGCCGTTGCCATTTGCATCGGCGTGACCGACCCCGCGCCCAGCGCCATCGTGAGGTAAGCCGGGTGCTTTTCGCGGTCAAAGCCAAAGCTGTCGAGCCAGCTCTGCGCAAAGGACACGCCAGTGGCGTTGAGGATTCGAATCGACACCATATTTTTCGACTTGGCCAGCGCGGCCTGCAGCGGCATCGCACCTTCGAACTTGCCGTCGTAGTTCTTCGGCTCCCAGGGTTGGCTGCCGGTGGCGCCCGCATCAAAGAACAGCGGCGCGTCGTTGACGATGGTGGCGGGCGTGAAGCCCTTCTCGAGCGCCGCCGAATAGATGAAGGGCTTGAAGCTGGACCCCGGCTGGCGCCAGGCCTGCGTCACGCGGTTGAACTTGTTCTTGCCGAAGTCGAAGCCCCCCACCAACGCGCGCAGGGCGCCGCTGCGCGGATCCATGGCCACCATCGCGCCCTGCACTTCGGGCAGCTGCGTCAGCATCCAGTCGATCTTCGGGTTGGTCGGGTGGCGGTAGGCGCGCACCACCGCGCCGCGGCGAATCTGGATCTTCGGGCCGGCCTTGTCCGACAGACCCGAGGTGACAGGCTTCAAGCCTTCACCGATGACGGTGATGGTGTCGCCGGACTGCAGCATCACTGTCACTTTCTTCGGCGATGCTTCCAGTACCACGGCGGCACGCAGTTCATCGTTATCGGCATGTTCAGACAAGGCTTCGGCCACGCGGGAGTCGATCAGCGACGCGTCGGCCGGCAGGTCGACATACGCCTCGGGGCCGCGATAGACCTGGCGCAGCTCATAGTCCATCAGCCCTTTGCGCAGTGCCCGGTACGCCACCATCTGGTCGACCGCATTCACCGTCAGGTAGACGTTGAGGCCTCGGCTGTAGGCTTCGTCCCCGTACTGCGCGTGGATCAGCTGGCGGGCCGTTTCGGCGACGAATTCACCGTGCACGAGGCTGTCGGACTGCGTGCGGTAGCGCAGCACCTCGGCCATCGCCTCGTCGTGCTGGGCTTCGGTGATGAAGCCGTTCGCGAACATGCGGTCGATGATGTAACGCTGGCGCCGCGTGGCGCGCTGCGGGTTGGTGACCGGGTTGTAGGCCGAAGGCGCCTTGGGCAAGCCGGCCAGCATGGCCGCCTCAGCAATGGTCACTTCTTTCAGCTTCTTGCCAAAGTAGATCTCCGACGCCGCAGAAAAACCGCTGGCGCGCTGCCCCAGGAAAATCTGGTTCATGTACAGCTCAAGGATCTGGTCCTTGTTAAGCAGGCCCTCGATCTTCAGCGCCAGCAGAATCTCGTAGATCTTGCGCGTGAAGGTCTTCTCGCTGCTGAGGTAAAAGTTGCGCGCTACCTGCATGGTGATGGTCGATGCGCCTTGACTGCGCGCGTCACGCAGGTTTTCAATCGCCGCGCGGGCCACACCTTTGTAGTCCACGCCACCGTGCTGATAGAAGCGTGCGTCCTCGGCCGCCAGTACCGCGTCCTTCATGACCTGTGGAATCTGTCCGATCGGCATGAAGTTGCGGCGCTCTTCGCCGAACTCACCAAACTGCACGTTGTCGGATGAATAGATCCGCAAGGGCAGCTTCGGCCGGTAGTCGGTGAGGCTGCTGATCTCTGGCAGGTTGGGGTACGCCACCGCCAGCGCCAGACCCACCAAGATCAGGATCGATACCAGCGCTGCAGCCGCCAAGCCAAAGACCCAGCCCGCCGTGCGCCCGAGAACCCGCGACCATTTTCTGCC
>JAYSYB010000215.1:0-17861 GCA_043716775.1 Rubrivivax sp. | reverse complement strand
GTGAGCTGATGCAGGAGCTGCTGCTGGGCATCTGGGAAGCTGAAGCGAAGACCGTGCTCTTCGTCACCCACGACATCGACGAAGCCGTCTTCATGGGCAGCCGTGTGATGGTGATGAGCGCACGGCCCGGCCGCATCAAGCTCGACCGCACGGTACCGCTGCCGCACCCGCGGCACTATTCGGTGAAGACGACGCCGGCGTTCAGCGAACTGAAGGCCGAGCTGACCGAGGCCGTGCGGATGGAAGTGATGGCTGCGCAAGCCGCGCAGAACACTCAGGTTGCTGCAGAGCCGGCCTGAGGCGGCCGCCAGTAGCGCAGCAGTCGCCCGCGGTAGGCGGGCAAGGTGGGCGTGGCAGGTGTGTCCAGGCGGGTCTGCTCCAGCGCATACCCCTGCGCTGCCATCATGCGCGTGAAGGCCGGCCGGTTGCCACGATCGGGGTCGACGATCCAGACCTCGCTGGACACCGCATCGCTGGCGTGGCGGCCGATGAAGCCGGCCAGCGCGGTGCAGGCGTCGCGGTCATAGAGCACGTCGCTGCCGATGATGAGTTCGTAGCGCTGCGACACCACTTCCTGCCGCGCGCCGCCTTGCAGTGTGCCGTCCCATTCGCCGTGTCGGTACTTCATCGGTGGCAGGCCGTTGAGCTGCAAGTTGGCATGCAGGAATTCGGCGGCCAGCGGGTGGCAGTCGCTGGCCGTCATGTCGGCGCCAAGGCGGTGGCCCACCAGACTGGCCAGGGCCAGGCCGCAGCCCACTTCCAGGATGCGCTGGCCCGGCTGCACGGCATGCGCCGCCGAATGCGCGGACAAATGCACGGCCAGGTGCGCGGCCAGGTGCGTGCCCGATGGCCACAGCATGCCAAACATTGGCCAGGCGGCCGACGAGATGCCCAGCCGTTCGGCGGCGCCCAGCGGGTCGCTGAACTGCTGGCGGTCAAGCAACGTACGCATCTGCAGCGGCGCTGCGCCTGCGATTTCGACCCACTCTTGCTTCGTCTGATAACCGGGCATGGGGTGGGCGGTTCAGGCTCCGTGGCAGCGGGGTCGCAGTATGCGCGACGTGCACGAATGGCTTGAGTGCGACCCACTTTGCGGCACGCAGTGCAGACCTAAACTCAGCCTGTCCGTCAAATCCAAGGAGAAAACGTGAGCGAAAGAACCGGTGAACCTTTCCTGCTTCAGCGCCGCTTTGCCGCGCCGCGGGACCTTGTCTTCACGACGCTGACGCAGGCCGGACACCTCAAACACTGGATGGGGCCGACGGGGATGGAGATGAGCCATTGCAGCGTCGGCCTGCGCCCGGGCGGGGTCTTCCACTACGGCCTCAGGCCCCGCAACAGTGCGGGTGAACCGGTCATTTGGGGCAAGTGGATCTTCCGCGAGATCACGCCGCCCGAACGGCTGGTGACGGTGGTTTCGTTCTCGGACGCAGCCGGCGGTGAAACCCGCCACCCGATGGCGCCGGTGTGGCCGCTGCAGACGCTGTCGGTGATCACGCTGGCCGATGAAGATGGCAAGACCCTGCTGACGCTGGATTGGCGCGCGCTGAATGCCAGCGCCGCCGAAGAGCTGGTGTTCAACAGCATGCATGCCAGCATGACGCAGGGCTGGGGCGGCACGATGGATCAGCTGCAGGCGCACCTGGCGGCGGTGCAGATAGGCATGGCCTGAACCGGTTGCAACCACCACCGCCCTGCGCTGCCGTTTACCCCCAACCCCCAGCCCCCAACCCATCCGGAGAGCCCTATGGCCAGCGTCAGCACCTACTTCAACTTTCCGCGTTGCACCGAAGAAGCCTTCCAGTTCTACCGCTCGGTGTTTGGAGGCGACTTCAACGGCCCCATCCACCGCTTCGGTGCGATGCCGGCCGCGCCGGGCCAGCCGCCGACGCCCGAAGCCGACAAGAACCTGGTGATGCACATCGAGCTGCCGATCATCGGCGGCCACGTGCTGATGGGCACCGACGCACCCGAATCGATGGGCTTCACCGTCACGCCCGGGAACCAGGTGCACATCAACCTGCAACCCGACACCCGCGCCCACACCGACAGCCTTTTCAAGGGCCTGGCGGCCGGTGGCAAGGTGGACATGCCGCTGGCCGACATGTTCTGGGGCGCCTACTTCGGCAGCCTCACCGACCGCTACGGCGTGCGCTGGATGTTCAACTGCGAAGCCAAGGCCTGAACGCCTGAGGGAAACCGTCGCGGTGCAGCGCGCGGCGCCGTGAAGGGCTGATCAGACCCGGTGCTGCGTTGCAGGGTTCAGGCCAGCCTGAACACCGCCACCGCCTGCACCAACTGCTGCGCCTGCTGTTTCAGGCTCTCTGCCGCCGCAGCGCTTTGCTCCACCAGGGCGGCGTTTTGCTGCGTGGCCTGGTCCATCTGCGTCACGGCCTGGCTGACCTGCATGACGCCGGTGCTCTGCTCGGCGCTGGCCGCGCTGATCTCGGACACGATGGTGCTGACCCGGCCAATTGCCGCGACGATCTCGGCCATGGTGCGCCCCGCCTGGTCCACCTGTGCGCTGCCTTGCGCCACCCTTTCGACGCTGGCACCGATGAGCGACTTGATCTCGCTGGCCGCTTCAGCGCTGCGCTGCGCCAGGCTGCGCACTTCCGAAGCCACCACTGCAAAACCGCGGCCCTGTTCGCCGGCACGGGCCGCTTCCACGGCGGCGTTCAAGGCCAGGATGTTGGTCTGAAAGGCAATGCCGTCGATGACGGAAGTGATGTCGGCAATGCGCCGGCTGCTGTCGTTGATGCCCTTCATGGTCAGCACCACCTGGCCCACGACTTCGCCGCCTTGGGTGGCGACCTGGGCCGCACCGCGTGCCAGCGCATGGGCCTGGCGGGCGTTTTGCGCGTTGTTGCGCACGGTGGAGCCCAGTTCATCCATCGTCGCTGCGGTCTGCTGCAGCGCACTGGCTTGCTGCTCGGTGCGGCCGGACAGGTCCTGGCTGCCGTCCGCAATTTCGGCGCTGGCCGTGGCCACTGTCTCTGAACCCTGGCGCACCTGGCGCACCGCGTCCACCAAGCTCTTCTGCATCGCGTGCAGGCTGGCCATCAGGCTCGTGGTGTCGCCGGCGCGTACAGGAACTTGGCTGCTGAGGTCGCCGTCTGCGACGGCCCGCGCCACGGCCATGGCCACTTGCGGCTCACCCCCCAGCTGACGCACGAGGCCGCGCGTGATCATCACCGCCAGCATCACGCCCAGCAGCAGTGCGGCGCCCAGCAGGCTCGTCACCCCCACCTTGGCCTGGTCGTAGGTCGATTGGGCATGCTCGGCGGCGGCCCGGCCGCCATCGAAGTTGAACCGGGTCAGCGCAGCCAGCGCGCCGGCCGTCTCGTCCAGCGCCATGGCCGATGCACCGTCACTGATGTCGGCAGCGTCGGCGCTTTTCTTGTCGCGACCCAGGCTGAGCACCTGCTGGCTGAACTTCTGGTAGCTGCCGAAAGCCTTGTCCACCGTCGCCAGCAGCCTGCTGTCTTCATCATCTGCGGCAGTGGCCCGGTAGCCCTGCAGGCTGCCCACCATGGCCTTGTTCGCAGCCGCGATCTTCTCTTCGTATTCAGCGTGGTAGCTGTGGTCTTGGATGCGGCTGTGCTTGACTTCCATCTCGCGCATTTCAGTGATGGCCGCGCGTGCATCGGCCAGGTGGCCAACACCCACCAGCCACTTGCGGGCCAGTTGGTTGGCTTGCGCATCCACCCTTGCCAGCGACAGCAGCGACACCACCCCGAGCACGGCGGTGAAGCCCAGCACCACGGCAAATGCAGCCGTCAGCTGGCGGCCCACACCCATGCTGGAGAAGGCACCCAAGCCATGCTTCAGGACTTTCATCGGTTTTCCTCGGGGTGCAAAGCAGCGATAGCAACCACCTGCCGGGTTTACTTCTTGTGGCCGATGTAGCTGGCGCCGATGATCTTGCCGCCCGCGTCCTTGATCGGGTTGTAGCAAGCGTCAAACGCGGTGCCCAGCACGTCGACGCCACCGCAGAATTGATAGCCCTTGCTGATGGCTTCATAGGCGGCGTTGCGCGCCAGTTGGGTGCCCACACCGCGCTTGCCTTCGGGCGTGAGCACGTTGGTGCTGACGCGCACGAATTCATCACCTTCCTTGACGAAGATGGTGGCGGTGGCGTTATGCGCCTTGCGCACGGCATCGACCACGTCGTAGTTGTTGTTGACCTTGCGGTCGCCAAAGTAGATGGCCGACACGGTCTTGGTGCCTGCGGTGTCGGTGCCGTCGAGCTTGGCGGCGCCAATCCTGGCCAGGCGCGCGTCGAGATCGGCAATGGTGGCTTTGGGGTCGTAGGCGTGGGCCGAGACCATGGCCATGGACAGTGCTGCAGCGGCCAGGGTGTTTGTCGTCAACAAGCAAATGGTTTTCATCGCGGTGTGGGCCTTGGGTGCTGAGGAATTAAAGCGGCCAGCAAGCGGCCATCTGTTCGTTGTTTCGGCAGTTTTCCTGCAAACCTGAGCAGAACGCGCGGCGAAAAAACGGCGCAGTGCCGGGTCAATACCGGTCAGTCCGGTTTGATCAGCTTGTGCAGCGTTTGCAGCGTGTCCGCCTCGTGCAGCGGCTTGTCGGACCGCAGGCGCAACATGCGCGGAAAGCGCACCGCCACGCCACTCTTGTGGCGCGGGCTGGCACCGATGCCTTCGAAGCCGATCTCAAACAGCAACGTCGGCCGCACGCTGCGCACGGGGCCGAACTTTTCCAGCGTTGTGGCACGGATGACGCGGTCCACAGCCTTGAACTCTTCATCGCTCAGGCCCGAGTAGGCCTTCGCAAAGGGCAGCAATTGCAGCGCCCCCGCTTGAGCCGGTTCGCGCCGTGCGATGACGTCCAGCACGGCCTGCGCTTCTTCGGCGCTGGCCGGTGGCCGGCTCCAGACGGCGAAGGTGTAGTCGGTGTAGACGCTGGCGCGGCGGCCGTGGCCGGCCTGGGCGTAGATCAGCACCGCGTCCACCGACAGCGGGGCCACCTTCCACTTCCACCAGGTGCCGTCGCTCTTGGTGCGGCCGCTGCCGTAGCGCGACTGCAGCTGCTTGAGCATGAAGCCTTCCACGCCACGCTGACGCGATTCTTCACGCAGCAACGCCAGCGCAGCCCAGTCGGCGGCCTGCACCTGCGGCGACAGACGCAGGGCACCGTCAACCCCCATGCCCTCAAGCCGTTCGCGGCGTTCGCCTTGGGTCAGCGTCCGCAGGTCCACGCCGCCCTGCTCCAGCAGGTCGTAGGCGACAAAGCACACCGGCGCATCAGCCAGCAGCTTCTTGCCGACCGTCTTGCGGCCGATGCGTTGCTGCAGCAGCTTGAAGCCCGCCGGTGTGTCGCTGCCGGGCAGCCACACCAGCAGCTCACCGTCGAGCACCGTGCCGTCGGGCAACGCCTGGGCCAGGGCCACGACTTCGGGGAAACGATCGCTCACCAGTTCTTCGCCACGCGACCAGATCCACACCTGCCCGCCGCGCTTGACCACTTGCGCGCGGATGCCGTCGAACTTCCACTCCACCAGCCAGTCAGCCACATTGCCGAGGGCAGCCCCGAGGGTTTGCGTCTCGGCCTGCAGCGCGTGAGCGAGAAAGAAGGGGTAGGGCTGGCCGGCGGGGCCGTTGTCGCTGCCCACCGGTGCCAAGAGCGCGGCAAAACGTGCGGCGCTTGGGGTGGCGCGGGCGTCTGTCCAGCCCACCAGGCGCTGCGCCAGCAGCTTGGCGTCCAGGCCCGAGTGCAGCGCCAGGGCGCGCTGCACCAGCAGCTTGCTCACGCCCACGCGCAGGCCACCGCCGATGAGCTTGACGAGCAGGAAGCGGCTTGCGGCGTCCAGCCCGGCCCAGTAGCGGGCCAGCCGCTGTGACTGGTCTGACGGCGACTGGCCGCGCAGCGGCAGCAGCCGGTCCTGCACCCACACGGCCAGGCCGAGGGCTTCGCCGTTGGCGCTTGTTTGGGGCAAGGCCGGCGGCAGGATCAAGGCGATGGTTTCAGCCAGGTCGCCCACGGCCTGGTAGCACTCTTCAAAAAGCCAGTCGTCCACCGCTGCAAGCTGACAGGCGGTGCTGCGCAGCACTGCCGTGGGCACCAGCTGGCGCGGTTTGCCGCCGGCCAGGAAGTACAAGGCCCAGGCGGCGTCTTCGGCCTCTGCACTTTGAAAGTAATGCACCAGCGCTGCGACCTTGTCGCCGGTGGCGGTGCTGGCGTCCAGCGCGTCGTAGAGGTCGGCAAAGGCGTGCATGGCGGCATGATGCCGCGCCGGGGCTGCCGGCGATTCGTGCGGCCATATTGGCCTAAGCCTTGGCCAAGGCTTAGGGCTTAGGGGGCTTTAGGGGGCTCGGGCTCGGCCTCGGCCTCAGCCTCGGGCTCGGGCTCGGGTGCGCGCACCAGCGTCACCGGCACGGGGCTGTGGCGCAGCAGCGCCAGCGCCACCGAACCCAGCGCGGTGGCCGGCGAGGGGACCGCGCAGGCGCCCATCACCACCGCATCGCAGCCGTAGTTTTCAAGCAGGTCCACCAGCACGTGACCGGGGTCGCCGCCGGCGACTTCAATCTCGCACAGCGCGCCGGCTGCCGTGATCAGCGCTTCGGCCGGCGCCAGCAACTCGGCGCCCACCGCCGCGCGCACGGCGTCCAGCACCTGCGCGTCGTGCACCACCACCACGTCGTACAGGTTGGGCGGCTCCTGCACGTTGGCCAGCACGTAGTCGGCCTGCAGGCCGGCCTGGCGCCAGGCCAGGGCCAGGCGCACGGCGGCCATTGATGCTTCAGAGCCGTCAACCGGCAGCAGGATCTTCATGGGCGCTCCAGACTTGGAAAGTGATGCTGCATCAAAAGTTGCAAGGGTACGCTGCCGCCACAGCGGGCGCCATGCGCCTGCGCACAGACGCGCAAGGCAAGGGCAGTCCACAATCGACGCCTCATCTTTTGAGGAATTTGCATGGAAGCCACGCACCGCCCGTTTTTGCGCACCCTGGCCGGGGCCCTGCTGTCTGCGGCCACCCTGGCCGTTGCCGCACCCGGGGACCAGCTGGTGCCGCCGCTGACGGCCGCGCAACGCGCCGGCACCTCGCCCCAGCAGGCGACCAAATCGAAACTGACTTCGCTGCCGGCGCGCGGCCTCTTCAAGGGCGACCAGCTCAGCGACAGCGCCAAGTCCAGGCTCACCGACCTGATCATCGACGCGCTGGGCATGGACGTGCAGGTGGCGCTGATCGTGCCCACAGGCCCCTGGCAGATCGACGGCGGCGGCAGCAGTGAACGCGACCTGACCCCGGCAAGGCTGGCGGCGCTGCGCAAGTTCCTGACCGAGCGCGGCGTCGAGCCCAAGCGCATCTTCGTCGAGAGCCGCACCGACGCCAAGGTGACGGAGCCGCGCCTGGACGTTGAACTGGTTGGTCAGCCAGCGACCAACTGATTCGCTGAAGCAGGCTCGGCGGGACTGGTGAGATTGGCGGGTTCGGCCGCCACCTCGTCATCGTCCTTGCCAAAAGCCGTCTGCAGGCTATCCGCCTGCAGCCCCTGCTGCTGCAGCCAGCGCACCATAACGGCTTCATAACCGTGGGTGACGATGACCCGGCTGGCACCCGTGGCCGCGATGGCGCGTTGCAGGCCCGGCCAGTCGGCATGGTCACTCAGCACGAAGCCGCGGTCCACGCCCTGGCGGCGGCGCGCGCCGCGCAATTGCATCCAGCCGCTGGCGAAGGCGTCACTGAAGTCGCCCAGCAGCTTCGTCCACGCACCGCCCAGTGCGGCAGGCGGGGCGATGACGAGTGCGCGCTGGAGCAGGCTGCGGTCCACGCCAGCGGCCAGTTGCGTGGTGGCCGGCAAGGCCACGCCAGCGGTGCGGTAGGCCTCGTTCAGCGGCTCCACCGCGCTGTGGGTGTAGATGGGGCCTATTGCAGCCTCCACCCCCGCCAGCAGGCGCTGCGCCTTGCCGAAGCTGTAGCCCAGCAGCAGGCTCGCGCGGCCGGCGTCGGCATTGGCCTGCCACCAGGCGTTGACCTGGGCCATCACCTCGGCCTGCGGACGCCAGCGGTAGATGGGCATGCCGAAGGTGCTCTCGGTGATGAAGCAGTGGCAGCGCACCGGCTCGAAAGGGGCGCAGGTGCTGTTGACGTCGTCCACATGGCCGCTGGTGAAGTAGTCGCCTGAGGCCACCCAGACCTGGCCGCCATGTTCGACGCGCACCTGCGCCGAGCCCAGCACGTGGCCGGCCGGGTGCAGGCTGATGCGCACGCCGTCCAGCATCACCGCTTCGCCGTATTCAAGCCCCTGCAGCGTGATGTTGCCCAGCCGTGCGCGCAGCACGCCGGCGCTGATGGCGGTGGCCAGGTAGGCACCATGGCCGCGGCGCGCGTGGTCGGCATGGGCGTGGGTGATGACGGCGCGCTCCACCGGCCGCCAGGGGTCGATGTAGAAGCGCCCGGGCGGGCAGTACAGCCCTTCGGGCCGCAGCACGATGAGGTCGTCTGCGGCGGCCATTGCCTCAGTCGCCAGCCTGCACGCCCGGCAGGGTGCGCGGCGGGGTGCGTGGGGTTAGGAAGGTGCCCTGCAGGTCCAGCGTGCCGCGCACGCCGACATCGGCGCGGTGCGCCAGCAGCCAGCGGTCCGCCGCCGTGCGGCCCAGCGCATGCAGCGCTTCAAGAAAGCTGCGGTCGGTGTTGAGCTTGCTGGACGCGTGCAGCGGCGCCAGGCCTTCATCATCGGCCACCATGTGCAGGCGCAGATTCTTGTAGTGGCGGGCCTGGATGTGCCCTTCGCCGATGAGCTTCTGCACGAAAAAAATCGCGCGCATCTCGCTCACCAGGCCGGCGTTGAAGGTGATCTCGTTGACGCGGTCTGCAATCTCTTCCGGCGTGTCGGGCGTGCCGGCGCGCACCAGCGGGTTGATCTTGACCAGCAGCACGTCCAGCGCGTCGGTGTTGTAGACCAGCGGCCAGAGCGCCGGGTTGCCGCTATAGCCGCCGTCCCAGTACGGTTCGCCGTCGATCTCCACCGCGCGGAAGATCTGCGGCAGGCAGGCCGACGCCAGCAGCGCGTCGATGCTGAGGTCGCGCTGGTCAAACACCCGCGGCTGGCCCGTGCGCACCGAGGTGGCGGTGATGAACAGCGGCAGCGGGCCGCGTGTCAGCACCTGCGGTTTGACATGGCGCGCCAGCACATTGCGCAGCGGGTTGCCACCGAGCGGATTGAACTGGTAGGGGCTGAACAGCCGCCTGAACTGTTGCATCCAGGCATAAAAGGGGTTGAAGTCCAGGTTGTAGCCGGCCAGCGGCGCGGGGGCTGTGGCCCCAGGCCAGACACCGAAACAACCGCCGAAGCCGAAACCGACGCGGGTGTGCTGGCTGGCGACGTCGAGCCAGAATGCCCGCAGCGCCGCCTGCGCGCCAGCGCGCCCGCCTTCGGCCCAGCCGGTGGCCAGCACGGCCGCATTCAGCGCACCGGCGCTGGTGCCGGACAGGCCGGCGATGCCCAGCGTGTCGTCGTCCAGCAAGCGGTCGAGCACGCCCCAGGTGAAGGCGCCGTGAGACCCACCGCCCTGCAGGGCCAGGTCGATGGCGGTGGAGCGGGACTTTTCGGGCATGGTTAGCAAGCGTATCAAGCAACCGCCGCGGAACCGGCTCCGCCGGGCCGCAGGGGGTGCAGCGCAGCTTGCAGGCCGCGCAGCGCTTGCCAGCCACTCGCGAGCGCGCAGGCGCTCGCTAGGCGCCGGCTCGCCCCCCTTGAGGGGGAAGCGCCGCAGGCGCTACGGGGGTGGGCCATCACTCGCCATCAATACCGTCGAGTGATGCCTGCGACGCGCAGGTACAGGTTGGCCGCCCACGACACCAGCACCCGGTGCGCCCAACCGCGGAAGCCGGCGCGCATTGGCGGGTCAGCCACTTCGGTGGACACCGCGAAGGCTTCTTCAAAACGCGCCGAAAGCGCCTGGGCAAAGTCCACGTCGCGCACGACAACGTTGGCTTCCAGGTTCAGCAGCAGGCTCAGCGGGTCGATGTTGCTGCTGCCCACGGTGGCCCAGTCGTCGTCCACCAGCGCCACCTTGGCGTGCAGGAAGGCGGGGGTGTACTCGAAGATGCGCACGCCGTTGTTGCGCATCTCGGCGTACAGCGTGCGCGCGGCCAGGGCGGCGATGCGGTAGTCGATCTTGCCCTGCAGCAAGAGGCGCACGCACACGCCGCGTTTGGCGGCGCCGCGCAGCGCGGTTCGAAAACCCTTGCCGGGGTAGAAGTAAGGCACCGCAATATCGACCCGCATCTTGGCATGGCGGATGGCTTCGACGTAGCTGCGCTCAATGGCCCGGCGCTGGCGCAGGTTGTCGCGCACCAGGAAGGCGGCGCGCATGGGCTCTGCGGGCTGCGCGTCGGGGGCGGTCGGCTCGGTGCGCAGCTGGCGCAGCAGCTTGATCGCGTCGTTGACCGGGCGCGCGCTGCGTGCCAGCACACGCGCTTCTTTGCGCCAGGTGCGCGCCAGGTGGGCGCGGGCCCACATCGCGCGCGTGGTGGCATGCACCGACTGCGCCAGCGGGCCCTGAATGGCCACCGCAAAGTCCAGCCGCGGCGCGTCGCACCAGCCGTGGTTCATGTCGTGGCGGTCGTCGATGAGGTTGATGCCGCCGACGAAAGCCAGACTCTCGTCGCAGACACACAGCTTCTGGTGCAGGCGGCGCAGCTGCCCCGGCTGCAGCCAGGAATACCAGCGGTCCAGCGGGCGAAAGACTTCCAGCTGCACGGCGCTGCCCTCGAACATCGCGCGCACGCGCGGCAGGGTGGCGATGGAGCCGAAGCCGTCCACCACCAGGTGCACCGCCACGCCACGTGCGGCCGCGCGCTTCAGCGCGTCGGCGACAGTCGTGGCAGCAGGGTCGTCGTGGAAGATGTAGGTGGCCAGCCAGACATCGCGCTCGGCGGCGTCGATGCCTTTGCACATGCGGGGAAAGAGCGCGTCGCCGCCCTGCAGCAGTTCCACCTGGTTGCCACCGACAAAACGTGCCCGTGGCACGGCCGTCCAGCTTTGCAGGGTCTTGCGGGTGTTGCGGCCGGGCAGCGCCATGGCTTTCAGGGCGCCTCGAGGGCAGGCACCAGTTCGGCGATCAGCGGCAGGTGGTCGGACATGCGGGCCCAGGCCATGCCGCGCGGCACCATCGTCGATGTGCAGGACAGGCCGCGCAGGTAGAAGCGGTCAAGTGCGAAGACGGGCGCGATCGACGGGAAGGTGGCAGGGCCGCTGCCCTCGCGAACACCGCTGCTGCGTGGCGCGACGGCGCGGTGCAGGCCCAGCGCCTGCATCGGTGCGTCCAGCCTCTCGCCCCAGTCATTGAAGTCCCCGGCCACCACCAGCATGGCGTCGGGCGGCACCTCGCTTTCAATGAAGTGCGCCAACCGCTCCACCTGGCGCACACGGCCGCGGTGGCCCAGGCCGAAGTGCACCACAACCGCATGCACCACGCTGCCGTTCCACACCACGGGCACGTGCAACAGGCCGCGCTGCTCGAAGCGGTGGGCGCTGACATCGTGGTGGCCCACGTCGCCCATCGGCCAGCGCGACAGCAGCGCGTTGCCGTGTTCACCGCCACGGGTGACAGCGTTGGTGCGGTAGGCCACCTCGTAGCCTTCAGGCGCCAGATAGTCGGCCTGGCCTTGTTCGGGCCAGCCGAAGTGGGTGCGGTCGAAACGCCGCGCTTCGCGGTGGTGGAAGAGGCGCACCTCTTGCAGGAACACGAGGTCGGCGTCAAAGGCCTCCACCGCCAGGCCCAGGTTGTGGATCTCCAGCCGCTTGCGCGGGCCCAGGCCGCGCACGCCCTTGTGGATGTTGTAGGTGGCCACGCGCAGCGCACCAAAGCCGGTGTAGGGCGGCATCAGGCTGCTGTTGAGCGGGTTCACAGGTGTCATTTCATCATGCCGTCATGCCGGTGCAAACCGCGGCAGCTGCAGGATGGCCGCTGCGTTGCTGGGCGAAAAGCACCGTGCTGCGGCTTCTTGCCACGGCAGCCAGAGGCTGGCCAGATGTTCACGCGGGTTCAGCCTGACGGGCAAGGTGTGCGGCACGGTGAGGCCGAAGACATGCTCGGTGTTGTGGCTAACGCCGGGTGCGTAGCGGTGGCGCCAGACGGGGTAGATCTCATAGACGGTGCGCTGGTCCCAGTCGCGCAGGGCGCCTTCGGTGATGCCGGTTTCTTCGGCCACTTCGCGCCGCGCGGTGGTCTGCAGCGGTTCGTCTTCAGCGTCCAGCGAACCGGTCACGCTTTGCCAGTAGCCGGGCTTGTCGGCGCGTTCGATCAGCAGCACCTCCAGCGCAGGCGTGTGGATCACCACCAGCACCGAACGCGGGATCTTGAACGGGCGGGCTTGTGGCTCAGACACCGCTGATGACGGCATCGAGTGAATCGGCAAAGACACCGGCGCTTTGCTTCAAGGACTGCACGGGCTTGCGCAGCAGCCGCGCTGGCAACGCTGCACAGAGCTGCGGCGCCAGGAAAAGCTTCTCACCAGCCACCTCCACCGTTTGCGAAAGGCGCCGGGGCAACACACCGGGCGGCGGCGTGGCCCGCGCCAGCGGCATCACAAGTCGGGTGGAAAACTGCGACAACTGGTCGCTCTGCAGCACCACGAAGTCGGGAATGCCTCGCGCTGTGCGGCCGTGGGATTGGTGTAAACGTCGAACTGCGGCATGGCTTGGCGGCAAGTTTGTATCGCTTCTCGGCCGTCACCAGGCGCGAAACTCTTCGCCAGGGATGCCGTACTGCTCCACCAACCGGTTTTGCTCGTCCACCCAGCCTTTGTACTGCGCGTAGAAGGCCTGACCGGCGTCACCGCGCCTGGCCGCTGGCTTGGCCGCAGCCACCAGCGCGTCGTACTGTGCCGCTGACAGCAGCACGCTGTGCCGACGGCCCGACTTCTCGATCACGACCGGCTCGCTCTGGCAGTGGTCCAGCATCTGCCCGAGACGGTTCTTGGCTTCGGTGGCGGTGACTTCCATGGCTTTGGCTCCGTGAAGCAGATCCAGCCATTTTAGCTATTCACGCAGATTCACGCTACAACGGAGGCGACACGCCCCGCCGCCCCCAGGCGAATCAAGCGACCTGCGGATTGCGCAACCGGATGTGCAGCTCGCGCAACTGCGCCTCGTCGACATGGCTGGGTGCCCCCGTCAGCAGGCATTGCGCACGCTGCGTCTTCGGGAAGGCGATGACGTCCCGGATGCTCTCGGCGCCGGCCATCAGCGTGGCGATGCGGTCCAGGCCAAAGGCCAGGCCGCCGTGCGGCGGCGCACCGTACTGCAACGCGTCCAGCAGAAAGCCAAACTTGATGCGCTGCTGCTCGGGGCTGATGTTGAGCGCTTCAAACACCCGTGCCTGCACGTCGGCGCGGTGGATGCGCACCGAACCGCCGCCGATTTCCCAACCGTTGAGCACCATGTCGTAGGCCTTGGCGATGCACGCGCCCGGGTCCGTCTTCATCAGCTCGTCGTGGCCGTCCTTGGGCGCCGTGAAGGGGTGGTGGACGGCGTTCCAGCGCTTGCCTTCTTCGTCGTATTCGAACATCGGGAAGTCCACCACCCAGAGCGGCGCCCACTTGTCCTCGAAGAGGCCGTGGTTGCGGCCGAATTCGCTGTGGCCCACCTTGAGGCGCAGCGCGCCCAGCGCGTCGTTGACTACCTTGGCCTTGTCGGCGCCAAAGAAGATGAGGTCGCCGTTGCAGGCGCCGGTGCGCGCGATGATCTCGGCAATAGCCGCGTCATGCAAGTTCTTGACGATCGGGCTTTGAAGACCTTCGCGGCCTTTGCCCGCGTCGTTGACCTTCACCCACGCCAGCCCCTTGGCGCCGTAGATCTTGACGAATTCGGTGTAGGCGTCGATCTCGCCGCGGCTCATCTCGCTGCCACCCGGCACGCGCAGCGCGGCCACCCGGCCGCCCACGGCCAGGGCGGGCGCGGAGAAGACCTTGAAGTCCACCGTCTTCATCACGTCCGTGAGTTCGGTGAACTCAAGCTTCACACGCAGGTCGGGCTTGTCGGAGCCAAACCTGTGCATCGCTTCGGCGTAAGTCAACTCGGCGTACACCGGCAGCTCCAGGCCCATCGTCTTCCTGAAGACGGTGCGGATCATGGTTTCGGTGATGGCGCGGATCTCGGCCTCGCCCAGAAAGCTGGTCTCGATGTCGATCTGCGTGAACTCGGGCTGGCGGTCAGCGCGCAAGTCTTCGTCGCGGAAGCACTTGACGATTTGGTAGTAGCGGTCGAAGCCGGCCACCATCAGCAGTTGCTTAAAGAGCTGCGGCGACTGCGGCAGCGCGAAAAAAGTGCCGTCGTGCACACGGCTCGGAACCAGGTAGTCGCGCGCTCCTTCGGGCGTGCTCTTGGTGAGCATGGGGGTTTCGATGTCGATGAAGCCTTGCTCGTCCAGGAACTTGCGCACCTCGATGGCCACGCGGTAGCGCAGACGCAGGTTCTTTTGCATCTCGGGGCGGCGCAAGTCCAGCACGCGGTGCGTCAGGCGCACGGTCTCGGACAGGTTTTCGTCGTCCAGCGGGAAAGGCGGCGTGACGCTGGCGTTCAGCACCACCAGCTCGTGACACAGCACTTCGATCTTGCCGCTGGTGAGGTTGGCGTTTTCGGTGCCGGCAGGGCGTGCGCGCACGCTGCCCACGACCTGCAGGCAGAACTCACTGCGCACCTCTTCGGCCACCTTGAACATGGCGGCGCGGTCGGGGTCGGGGTCGCAGACGATCTGCACCAGACCTTCACGGTCGCGCAGGTCGATGAAGATGATGCCGCCATGGTCGCGGCGGCGGTGGGCCCAACCCATCAGGGTGACGGTCTGGCCCATCAGCGCTTCGCTGACCAGGCCGCAGTAGGTGGTTCTCATGGTGCTGTTCCAGTTCGGTGTTCGGTGTGCGTCAAGTTGGATGCGGTGTGGTGAAGTTCGCAGTGAAGTTCAGCGCGGTGCGGAAGCCTCAGCGCCACAGGGGCGCAGACCACGGCTTCGTTCAGGACTGACCGGCCGCCGGGCCTGGCCAGCCCCGTCAATTTCGCGCCGGCAGCGCGACGGCCGCGGGCTTCTCGGCGCCCGGCGCCACCACGCCCATCGAGATGACGTACTTCAGCGCTTCATCGACACTCATCCTCAGCAGGACCAGGTCAGCGCGCGGCATCATCAAGAAAAAGCCCGACGTCGGATTGGGCGTGGTCGGCACATAGACGCTGACGTAGTCGCCCGGCAGCTGTGTGGCCACCTCGCCGCCGGGCCTGCCGGTGACGAAGGCAATGGTCCAGCAGCCATGGCGCGGGTACTGCACCAGCACCGCTTCACGGAAAGCATTCCCGCTGCTGGAAAACAGCGTGTCCGACACCTGCTTGACCGAGCTGTAGATGCTCTTGACGATGGGGATCTTGCTCAGCAGCCGGTCGCCCTGGCGCAGCCACCACTGGCCGAAGATGTTGGTCGCGAAGACGCCTGTCAACAACAGGCCGACGGCCAGCACCAGCACACCCAGGCCGGGCACGTGGCGCAACTGTTCGATGGTGGCGCGCGCCGTTTCCGGCAACACCGCCTGCGTGCCTGACAGCAGCCAGGCAAACACACCGTCCATCGCGCCGAGCATGGACGACAGGACCCAGATGGTGATTGCCAAAGGCAACCAGACCAGCAGCCCGGCGACAAGGTATTTTTTCAAGGCGCGTCCGTGTGCAAAAAATGAATCACGAGCCCGAACCAGCCGTCGGTGTGCCTGCAGTAGGTGCGGGCGCTGAACTGGGGGCTGACGTGGGAGACGACGTGGGTGTGGCGGCGGGCTTGTCCTTCGGCTTGTCCACGCCCTTGTCGGGCGTTTTTTCAGTCGTCTTCTCAGTCGTCTTTTCGCCTGTCTTCTCGCCGGGCTTGTCGCCGGACTTGTCGGCTGGCGGCGGCGTCTCGCTGCCGTCGGCCGGCTTCGGCGCTGCCGTGTTGCCGCCGCGGAAATCGGTGACATACCAGCCCGAGCCTTTGAGCTGGAAACCGGCGGCGGTGACTTGCTTGGCGTAGGTGCTGGCGCCGCAGGCCGGGCAGACGGTCAATAAGGGATCCGACATCCTCTGCAAGACGTCTTGGGCGTTGCCGCAGGCAGTGCAGCGATAGGCGTAAATGGGCATGGTGAGACCAATGTTTTCCGTGTCAATCAACAAGTTGCCAGCGCAGACTCGCGCTAAACCGTTGATTCAAAAGGTGAAATTATAGGACTAGCCTTTGGTCGAACTGGGCTGTTGAAGCTCAGCCAGACCACGGTGTCAGCAGCCGCACGGCGAGCAGCCCGCCCACAAAGCCCACACCGGCCCAAACCAGGCCTTGCAGCAAGCGGTTTGTGCGGCGCTGCTCGGCCAGCAGGGCAATCAGCGCCGGGCTTGCCGCCGGCTGCGCCTGCTGGCGCAGCGCCTGGTGCAGCAGGCGTGGCAGTTCGGGCAGCAGCTGCGCATAGCGCGGTGCTTCGTTCTTCAACCTTTCGACCAGGCCGCGCCAGCCCACCTGCTCGTTCATCCAGCGCTCCAGGAAGGGCTGGGCGGTAGTCCACAGGTCCAGTTCCGGGTCGAGCTGGCGGCCCAGGCCTTCGATGTTGAGCAGCGTCTTCTGCAGCAGCACCAGTTGCGGCTGGATCTCGACATTGAAGCGGCGCGATGTTTGAAACAGTCGGAGCAGCACCTGGCCCAGCGAGATGTCCTTCAGCGGTCGGTCGAACTGCGGTTCACACACGGCACGGATGGCGCCTTCCAGCGCGTCGATGCGCGTGTTGGCCGGCACCCAGCCGCTTTCGATGTGCAGCTCGGCGACTCGCTTGTAATCCCGCCTGAAGAACGCGATGAAGTTGTACGCGAGGTATTCCTTGTCGGTCTCGGTGAGCGTGCCGATGATGCCAAAGTCGAGTGAAATATAACGCCCGAAAGTGGCGGGTTCCAGGCTGACCTGGATGTTGCCAGGGTGCATGTCGGCATGAAAGAAGCCGTCGCGGAAGACCTGGGTGAAGAAGATCGTCACGCCGTCGCGCGCCAGCTTGGAGATGTCCACCCCGGCGGCGCGGATGCGCGCGATCTGGCTGATGGGCACGCCATGCATGCGCTGCATCACCATCACGCTGGGTGTGCACAGCTCCCACACCATTTCGGGCACCAGCACCAGCTTCAGGTCCTGCATGTTGCGGCGCAGTTGCGTCGCGTTGGCAGCTTCGCGCACGAGGTCGAGTTCGTCGTGCAAGTAACCGTCGAATTCCGCCACCACCTCGCGCGGTTTCAAGCGCTTGCCGTCGGCCGACAGTCGGTCCACCCAGCGCGCCAGCGTGTGCAGCAGTTGCAAGTCCTGGTCGATCACATCCAGCATGCCGGGGCGGAGCACTTTGACCGCCACCTCACGGCCGTCCATCAGCACTGCGAAGTGCACCTGGGCGATGGACGCACTGGCCACGGGCTCGGCGTCAAAACTCTTGAACACCGCGTCGATGGGCCGGTTGAATGCCTTTTCAACCAGCGCGCGCGCCTCAGCAGCCGGGAACGGCGGCACGCGGTCCTGCAGGCGCGCCAGTTCGTCGGCCACGTCCAGCGGAATCAGGTCGCGCCGGGTCGACAGCACCTGGCCGAACTTGACAAAGATGGGCCCCAGCCTTTCGAGCCCCTGGCGCAGGCGTTCACCGCGCGGCGCGTCCAGCTTGCGGCCAAGTGTCACCAGGCGCACCAGCGCGCGCACCCAGCGCTGGCGGAAGACACTCAGTGCCACCTCGTCCAGGCCGAAGCGCAGGACGGTGATGACGATGAAGATCAGGCGGCCGAACTGCCTCAAGGCGGGCCCTGGCGGTGACCGGGGCGATGACCGGGGCGATACCCCGGGTGGCAATCCGGACTGGC
>JAYSYB010000214.1:0-1890 GCA_043716775.1 Rubrivivax sp. | reverse complement strand
CACCGCAGCTGAATATGCGCCCGTCATCATTCGTTATCGAAATAATAGCGCAATACGATTGTCTGACGTGGGCCAGGTGACAGATTCAGTGCAGGACGTGCGCAATTACGGGGTTGCCAACGGCAAACCTTCCATCCTGCTGATCTTGAACAAGGCACCCGGTGCCAACATCATTGAGGCGGTGGACAAGGTGCGCGCGCTGCTGCCGCATTTGCGCGCCTCCATCCCGCCCACCATCAACCTGGAAGTGGTGATGGACCGCACGCCCACCATCCGGGCGGCCCTGCGCGAGATGGAGCGCGCGCTGGCCATCTCCATTGGCCTGGTGATTCTGGTGGTGGTGCTCTTCCTGCGCAATGGGCGCGTGGCGCTGATCCCCAGCGTGGCAGTGCCGGTGTCGCTGTGCGGCACCTTCGTGGTGATGTACCTGTGCGGCTACAGCCTAGACAACCTGTCTCTCATGGCGCTGACCATTGCCACGGGGTTTGTGGTGGACGACGCCATTGTGGTGCTGGAGAACATCACGCGGCACATGGAGCGCGGCAAGAGCGCGTTGCAGGCCTCGCTGGAAGGCGCGCGCGAAATCGGCTTCACGGTGGTATCCATCAGCCTGTCGCTCATTGCGGTGTTCATTCCGATCTTGCTGATGGGCGGCATTGTGGGGCGGCTGTTCCGTGAATTTGCGGTCGTGCTGTCGGCGGCCATTCTGGTGTCGATGGTGGTGTCGCTCACCACCACGCCGATGATGTGCGCGCTGTTGCTGAAATCTCCGCCAAAGCCATCGAAAGCGTCCTGGCTGGCACGCTGGACCGACCGGTTTGCAAAATGGGTGATGCGCGGCTACCGCCGCTCGCTGGCCTGGGCTTTGCGCCACCAGCCGGTCACGCTGCTGGTGTTTTTTGCCGTAGTGGGCCTCAATGTCTACCTGTACGGCGCTATCGCCAAAGGGTTTTTCCCGCAGCAGGACACCGGGCGCGTCATCGGCTTCATCCAGGCCGACCAGGCCACATCGTTTCAGGCCATGCAGCAGCGGCTGGACCGCTTTTTGACGATAGTGCGCAGCGATCCCGCCGTCGAGCACGTCACCGGCTTCACGGGAGGTGGTCAACGCAACAGCGCGCAGATGTTCATGTCGCTTAAACCCTTGTCCGAGCGCGACGCGTCGGCTGACCAGGTAGTGGCGCGCCTGCGCACCAAACTTGCCAAAGAGCCCGGTGCCAACCTGTTCATGATCCCGGTGCAGGACATCCGCATTGGCGGCAGGCAGGCCAACGCGCAGTACCAGTACACGCTGCAGGCCGACAACCTGGAAGACCTGCGCATTTGGGACCCGCGCATCCGCCGCGCCATGATGGGCTTGAGCGAAGTTGTTGATGTGAATACCGACCAGCAAGACCGCGGCCTGCAGACCTCGCTGGTGATTGACCGGGACGCCGCCACACGTATGGGGCTGACGGTGCGCAACATCGACACCACGCTCAACAACGCCTTTGGCCAGCGCCAAGTGGGCGTGATCTACAACCCCCTCAACCAGTACCGCGTGGTGATGGAGCTGGCCCCTGAATACCTGCAGAACCCGGAGTCGCTGCGCAACCTGTTCTTTATTTCCAATACCGGCGCGCGCATTCCGTTGAGTGCGTTTGCGCGGCTGGAGTTGACGAACACGCCGCTGTCGGTCAACCACCAGAGCGGCACGCCCGCATCTACGATCAGCTTCAACCTGCCGGCGGGCGTGTCTTTGTCAGAAGCCACGGCTGCCGTGCAGAACGCCGTGGCAGAGCTGGGGGTGCCGGTGTCGGTGCGCGGCACGTTTCAAGGCACGGCGCAGGCGTTTGCCCAGTCGCTGGACACCCAGCCCCTGCTGATCCTGGCGGCACTCATCACCATCTA
>JAYSYB010000213.1:0-17875 GCA_043716775.1 Rubrivivax sp. | reverse complement strand
TCGGCTGCGGCCAGGCCGGTGCGCTTGGCGATGCGTTGCACCAGTGCAGGCACGCTGACCGCGCCGCGGTCGAATTCGCCCCAGTCGCCGGTGTAGTTCTGGAAAATTTCTTCAACCCAGTGTGCCGCCCGTCGTTCATCGGGTGCGAGGTGCGGCACTTCGCGCATCAGCATCTGACGCGGGTGCCACGACAAGAGCACGGCGCCGAGGTCGAACACGATGTGTTTTTTCATGCGGTCAAGCGGTCAAGCGGTCAAGCGGTCAAGCAGTCATGCGGTGATGGAGTCAGGCGGTCAAACGCTTGAGCAGCCCCGCCGTCGACGCATCCAACCCCGCCGCATCGCCGCTGCTCAAACGCGGCAGCAGCGCGTTGCACAACGCCTTGCCCAGCTCCACCCCCCACTGGTCGAAGCTGTTGATGCCCCACAGCGCGCCGCTGACGAACACACGGTGTTCGTACATTGCGATCAAGGCGCCCAGTGAGAACGGCGTCAGCGCGTCCAGCACAAAGGTCGTGCTTGGCCGGTTGCCGGGGAAGGCGCGGTGCTGCGACAGCATGGCGGGGTCGATGCCTGCGGCGGCCGTGGGTGCCTTCTCACCGACTGCCTCTGCGGCGGTCTTTCCCAACATCAGCGCCTGGCTTTGCGCCAGGCAGTTGGCCAGCAGCATGCGGTGCTGTTCGGCCAGCGCGTGTGCGGGCGTCTTGACGGCGATGAATTCCACCGGGGTCACGTCCGTGCCTTGGTGCAGCATCTGGAAGTAGGCGTGCTGGCCATTGGTGCCGGGCTCGCCCCAGACCACCGGGCTGGTGCCGAAGGGCAGTGCGTTGCCGAGCAGGTCGACACGCTTGCCGTTGGATTCCATCTCCAGTTGCTGCAGGTAGGCCGGCAAGCGCTTCAGGCCCTGGTGGTAGGGCGCCACGCTGCGGCTGGTAAAGCCGTGGAAGTTGCGGTACCAGACGTCCAGCAAGCCCAGGATAACGGGCAAGTTCTGCGCTATCGGCGTGTGCGCAAAGTGCTGGTCCATGGCGTGCGCGCCAGCCAGCAAGGCGCGGAAATTCTGTGCGCCGACGGCAATGGCAACGGCCAAGCCGATGGCGCTCCAGAGTGAGTAGCGCCCGCCCACCCAGTCCCAGAAACCGAAGGTGGTGTCGATGCCGAAGGCTGCCGCCGCTTTGACATTGGTGGTGGTGGCAGCAAAGTGGCGCGATATGAGGTGAAAGGCATCTTTGCCGCCCTGTTCCAGGAACCACGCGCGTGCAGCCGCCGCGTTGGCCATCGTTTCTTGGGTCGTGAAAGTCTTGCTGGCAACGATGAACAGCGTCTTCTTCGCATCGAGTTTTTTCAGCAGCGGCGCGATGTCGTGGCCATCGACATTGCTGACGAAGTGCACTCGCTGTCTGGGCAGCGTGTACGCGTCCAACGCCGGCACCACCATCTGGGCCCCAAGGTCGCTGCCGCCGATGCCGATGTTGACGATGTCGGTGATGTCGGCATCGGCGCGCACGCTTTCCGCGTAGGCGAGCATGGCGTCCAGCACGCTGTGCACGTCGTCGCTGAAGGGCCCCTGCCCGCGCGGTGCCCGCAATGCCGTGTGCAGCACCGCGCGGCCTTCGGTGATGTTGGCGATGTCGCCGCGCAGCAGCGCGTCGCGGCGCGCTTGCAGCCCGCATTCGCGCGCCAAGTCGATCAGGAAGTGCAGCGTCGCGGTGTCGATGAGATTCTTGCTGAGGTCGGCAAAAACGCCCGGCGCTTCAAAGCTGAAGGCAGCAAAACGGCCCGCGTCGCGGGCGAAGGCTTCGCGCAAATCCAGGTCGCGGCCGTGGGCCTGATAGTGGCCTTGCAACGCCGCCCAGGCGGCCGTCTGGTCGCAGCGGATCACTTTTGCAAGCCCTCGATGAGCCGGTCGAGCTTGATCGCATCGGCAGCAAAGGCGCGGATGCCTTCGGCGAGTTTTTCAGTCGCCATCGCGTCTTCGTTCAAGGCCCAGCGGAAGGACTTCTCGTCGTGGTGCACGGCGGGCAGGTTGAGCCTGCGCGCGGCATCGGCGTCCAGCGCGCGGGTCAGCGGGGTTTCGCTGCCTTGCAGCGCAGCCAACAGCTCGGGGCTGATGGTCAGCAGGTCGCAGCCGGCCAGCGCCACGATCTGGCCGCTGTTGCGGAAACTTGCACCCATCACTTCAGTGGTTATCCCGTGGCGTTTGTAGTGGTTGTAGATGGCCCGGACGCTTTGCACACCGGGGTCGTTCTCGCCGCTTTGTTCGGCTTCGACCCAGGCCGCGCCGGCGGCTTTCTTGTGCCAGTCATAGATGCGGCCGACGAAGGGGCTGACCAGTTGCACACCCGCATCGCCGCAAGCCACCGCCTGGCAGAAGGCGAACAGCAGCGTCAGGTTGCAGCGGATGCCTTCGCGCTGCAGCAGCTGTGCCGCGCGGATGCCTTCCCAGGTGGCAGCCACCTTGATCAGCACGCGGCCCTTGTCGATGCCGGCGGCTTCGTACAGCTTGATCAGCCGGTGCGCACGCGCCACGGTGGCGGCGGTGTCGAAGGACAGGCGGGCATCGACTTCGGTGCTGACGCGGCCCGGCACCACCTTCAGGATTTCAATGCCGAAGCGCACCAGCACTTCATCCACCACCGTGTCCAGAGCCTTGCCGCGGTGCGTGGCCACGGTGTCTTGCAGCAGCGGGGCGTAGTCGGGCTGCTGCACGGCTTTCAGGATCAGGCTCGGGTTGGTGGTGGCGTCTTGCGGCGCAAACTGCGCCAACTGTTTGAAGTTGCCGGTGTCGGCAACAACGACGGTGAAAGCTTTGAGCTGGTCGAGCTGGTTCATGACGGCTCCTGGTGTGGCGATGGTTGCGTGTTGTGCAGTGCGCGACGAATTAGACCCGAGCCCAGCGCCTGCAAGTTTCATCTTGGTTTCAAGGCCGGTTGACACCCATGGGTGCTGCTGACATGGTGCCGACTTTCGTGAACGCCATCCTGCAAGACCTGCCGCTGCCCGCCCGCCTGGTGCCGTGGCCCAAAGCACCGCCCACCACGCTGACAAAGTGCGTGGCGCTGGCGCTGCTGCTGCATGTGTGGCTGGTGGTGCTGCTGGGCAACGCGCCAGGCGGCACGGCGCCGCAAGGGCAGGGCGTGTGGGGCGCCATCAACGTCACGTTGGGCGGCCCCATGCGCGACGGGCCGCCCAGCGGGCTGCTGCCGCCCGTGCCTGCGCCGGAAAACACCCTGCATGGCGATGCGCCGATGCCGCGCTGGGGTGGCGCGGTGCGCCCCGCCGATTTGCCGCCGGCCGCCAAGCCGGGCGCGGCGCGGCTGGGTGAGGCAGTGCCGGTGCTTGCGGTGCCTGCACCGGCCGCGCCCGCTGCGCCGACCACCCTGTCGGCCGCGCCGGCGGCGCCTGCACCAACGGCACCGGCGGCACGAATGGCACGAACGGCACCAACCGCACGAACGGCACCAACTGCACGAACGGCACCACCCGGCCGCGTGGTGCAGGAGCGGGCAGCGCCGGTGTCTACCGCGCCAGCCACCGAGGCTGTTCGCGAGCTTGTCGCCGAGTCCGAGCCCGCGCCTGCGCCCGTACCCGCCGCTACGCCCGCACCTGCCGAAGCGCTGACCGCCGCCCCCCGCCCCGACCGGCAGTTGGCTTCGCCACTGATGCAAGCGCCTGCCAGCGCCACTGCCGCGCCCTTGCCACGCCTGGCGGCACCGCCTGCCCTGCCGCCCTTGGCGGCACTGCCTGCGGTCGCCGACGCGCCGTCGGCGCTGCGGCAGCTGCAGGCAACCCCCACCGCCGCCGCGCCCGCGTTGCAGCCGCCTTTGCCGCGCAGCAACGACCTGCCGCCGCTGCCCACACTGGCGCCCTCCGCGATGCCCGGCGCCAGCTTGGCGACGACCCGCCCGGCTGCACCATCACTGCCAAGTGCCAACAGCGCCAACAGCGCCAACAGCGCCAACAGCGCCAACAGCGCCAACAGCGCCCACAGCACTGCTGCCCCCGACGCCGGCGTCCAGATCGGCCACGACGTGGCCACCCCGCCGGCTGCAGCGGCCAGCGCCCCGCCGCGCCTCAACCTGCAACTGTCGCGGCCGCGCGGCGGCGAGCTGTCACGCAGCGGCAGCACCGGCGTCCTGCCGCTGCTGCCGCGCCCGCCGGAACGCGACGACAAGCTGGCGCGCGAGATCGAGAAAGCGGGCAAGGCCGATTGCCGCAGCGCCTACGCCGGTCTCGGGCCGCTGGCCGTGATTCCGCTGGCGCTGGATGCGGTGCGCAAGGATGGCGGCTGCAAGTGGTGAAGGCCGCGCCGGTTGCGCAGGGCCCTTGGACGGGTCCGGCAAAGTCCCACGACACCGCGATGGCGTGTCCTACAGGCCCGGGACGGCGCAGAAGTCAGCCTACGGGCTTCGTACCCGCAACGCGCCTCCCCGAGGCCCCCCAAAGGAGACACCATGTCCGAAATATCCAACCTGTCCGACCTCTACATTGAAGAACTCAAAGACCTGTGGTCGGCCAACGACCAGATGGTCCGTGCGCTGAAGAAGATCTCTGCAAAGGCCACGCACCCGAAGCTGCAGGAAATGCTCGAGGCTTCGAAGAGCGGCATTTCCGGTCACACCGATTTGCTGAAGGCACTGATCGCCAACCAAGGCGAAAAAGTGGCCAAGGAACACTGCAAGGGCATGCAGGGCCTGGTGGATGAGGCACTCAAGCACACCATTGAAGACGGCCCGGCAAAGGGCTCGGTGCTGGACGCCGCCATCATTGCCCAGTACCAGCGCATGACGCACTACGGCATCACCGGTTTCGGCACCGTGGCCGCGTTCTCCGCAGCGCTCAAGCTCAAAGATGACAACCGGCAGTTGCGTGCTGCGGTGAAGGAGATGTATCAAGCCGACGAGCTGATGACCGAGTTGGCCGAGGCTGCCGTCAACGAAGCCGCAGCTGCGGAATAACGCCGAGCGCCAGACTCCACCGCATACACGGCCGAAAGCGCCGTGGCGGCGCGCTTACGATGGGTGGTCCTGGTTTTGTTTGGAGAGCGCCCATGATGTCCAAGAACACGGTCTGCCTCTGGTTTGACGGCACCGCGCTGGATGCCGCAGAGTTCTACGCCCAGACATTCCCGGACAGCGCGGTGTGCGCCGTCCATCGTGCGCCGGGCGACTATCCGTCGGGCAAGCAGGGCGACGTTTTGACGGTGGAGTTCACCGTGGCCGGCATCCCGTGTCTCGGCCTCAACGGCGGCCCGATGTTCAAACACACCGAGGCCTTTTCTTTCCAGGTGGCGACCGACGACCAGCTTGAGACCGACCGCCTGTGGAACGCAATCGTGGGCAACGGCGGCCAGGAAGGCGCCTGCGGCTGGTGCAAGGACAAGTGGGGCCTGTCGTGGCAGATCACACCGCGTGCCGTGATCGCCGCCATCACCGACCCCGACCCAGCGGCCGCCAAGCGCGCATTCGACGCGATGATGCAGATGAAGAAGATCGACATCGCGGCGGTCGAAGCAGCTCGCCGCGGCTGACGGCCGAGGGCTGATGGCTGATGGCTGACGGCCGAGGGCTGACGGCTGACGGCCGCGAGCCTGCGGCCGCATCACCACGCACACCAGGACATCCAATGCGAATTGCCATCATGGGCACCGGCGCGGTCGGCGGTTACTTTGGCGGCCTGCTGGCACTGAGCGGGCAGGACGTCACGTTCATTGCGCGGGGAAGCCACCTGCAGGCCCTGCAACAACATGGCCTGACGCTGGAGACACCGAAGGGCCAGCTGCACGTCACGAGCGCACGCTTCGTGGCCGAACCCGACCAGGCCGGCGCTTGCGACGTGGTGCTGTTTGCCGTGAAGGCGTATGACATCCAGGCCGCCGCCGCTTCACTGAAGCCGCTGGTGGACGCCGGTGCCACCGTGGTGTCGGTGCTCAACGGTGTCGATCACCAGGACCGCATTGGCGCGGTGCTGGGTGCAGGTCATGTGCTGGGCGGCTTGGCGATGGTGTCGGGCGTGATCACCGCACCGGGGGTGATTCGCTACACCGCCACGATGTCGAGCCTGCACTTCGGTGAAACCGATGGCCGCCTGAGCGCCCGCGCCATCGCCTTCCGCGATGCCTGCCTGTCGGCAGGCTTCGGTGCCGAAGTGGTGGCCGACATCCGCAGCGCGCAGTGGGCCAAGTTCGTCGGCTTGGCCACCAATGCGGCGCTGACCAGCCTGATCCGCTTGCCGGCCGGGTACATCTATCACGACCCCGACATCATTCCGTTGGCAAGGCGCGGCTTTGAGGAAGTGGTGGCGGTTGCACGCGCGGCAGGCATCGCGTTGCCAGACGACGCCGCTGAACGCATGCTGGCGGTGCATCAGTCTTTCCCCAAGACCATGTTTGCCTCGATGTACCACGACATCAGCAAGGGCAAGCCACTGGAACTGGACAGTCTGTCGGGCTACCTGGTGCGGATGGGGCGGCAGCTGGGCGTGCCGACACCGGTGCACGAGATGGCGTATCTGGCGCTCAAGCCCTACCTGCACGGCGCGCCAAAGCCGCTGCCGGATTGAGCTGGCTTCGAGTCAGCAGCGATTGGGGTCTGGCGCGGCTGTCAGCCGGGAGCGAACGTTGGCCAAGGGCAGCGTGTTGGCTTTTCCCGAACCATCGCGCGCGAGCGCGATTCGCGCAGCACCCGCACTACCAACCCGGCAGCTACTGCAGCAAGGCCAGGTATTCCGGGCGCTTGGTGGCCAGGCCCTTGAAGCTGCGCAGCAGGTGCGCAAACTCAGGCGCAGTGATGCCGTACAGGCGCGCCACGGTCTTGTCGTTCTGGGCGCGCAGCATGTCTTGGGCCTTGGTGGTGCCGGGCACGTCTTGGCGGGTCACGTTGAACAGCGGCGCCAGTTCGGCAAAGTCGTCCCAGCTGGCGGCCAAAGTCAGCAGCAAGGCGTTTTTGGCAAGCTGCGTGAAGTCAGCGTTGGACAGGATGTCGGTGTCCGTGGGCTGGGGAATCGGCAGCCGGTAGAGGTACGTGAGGCTCACGTGTATCTGAATCATGAAGCGACCCACCCAGTCCGCAGGCAGGCTGTTGAACCACGCCAACGCAAACAACAGACGAAATGGCGAGACTTCCTTGATGTCTACCCCGCCCTCCGGGCCCCGGCAGTAGGTCTTCGCAGCGTTAGCAAACAGGGTATGGCCAAGACCACAGTTCTTGGGGAGAAAACTAAATATCAGCGTTCGCTCATCAGTGTCTCTAGCGATCTCGCGAAACGCCAATCGCGTGAATTCCCGGTCATACCGCACCGCTGCACCATGGGCTCTCAGCGCTGCCTTGGGCAGTGCCATGTCCTGCGCCATGCGGTGCAACTCCTTCCTATGCATGCGTTCATCAAACGCAGTCCGCTCAAGCCAGTACTGCGGCTTCTCAAAGGCGTGGCTGTACTGCCAGATCATCTTGCCCTCAAACAGCGGCAGCAGGCCGGGTGCCTGCTGCTCGATGAACAAGTCCTTGTCATCGGTCATGTGCAGTTCGCGCCGGAAGTCCAGCCATTCGGCCGATAGCGCGGCAAAGGCGCCGTAGCACTTCTGCAAGATGGGCAGGTCGCTGCCTTCGCGCAGTTCCATCAGGGCCCATTGCTCAGGCGACAAGGCCTTAACCGTGGCCAGCGGATACGGCACATGCACTTCCGGGCTCAGCAGGTCGGCGGGGTCCAACACGTAGAAGGCGGTGTCGATGGGCAAGTCGTCCGCACTGGGGGCCACGTTGACCACCTGTAGGGAAGCAAACTTGTAGCGAGAGTCCACGTCCGGAAAAATGGGCTTGCGATTCTCGAAGCTGTGGAAGAAGGCCAGTCGGCAGTTAGAGAAGATGTGCCGGCGCAGCCCCATCGAGCCTTCTTCGAACATCAGCGCGCTGGGCACCACGTAGCTCAGGTTGCCGCCCGGGCACAGCAGGCCCAGGTTGCGCTCCACGAACAAGCGGAAGAGGTTGCCGTCTCCGATGCCCTTGTTCAGCGGGAAGACGGTTCTGTCCTTGTAGTACTCGTTGGCGGCTTCGCCGGCGGCCAGGGCAGCGGCATACGCTGCAGCGATATGTTCGCTTTCCAGCAGTCGTTTCTGCACCGCCGCCTTTTCGGTGTTTTTCAGGCTGCGGTAGTTGCTGTGGTACTGCGGAAAGAAGTCGGTGTCGGCAAACTTCGTCCGGTCCCACGGCGGGTTGCCCACGATGACGTCAAAGCCCTGGCTGTCGCCGGCAAAGGCCTCGGGGAAGGCCACTTCGTAGTGGAAGAAGTGGTACTTGCGGGCATAGGCCTCAACCTGGCGCAACGCCGCAGTTCTGGTGCGCGACTCGTCGAACAGGTCACTCAGCAGGTTGGGCGTCTTGCTCAGCGCTTCGCAGCCCTTGGCGTCTCCTTCGGCCAGCAGTGCGCGGCGCGTGCAAATGAAACTGAGTGCCCGCGAAAGCAAGTTCAGCTTGGGCGCAATGCTGGCGGTCCACAAGCGCTTGGACTGTTCCACCTCGGCCGCCGTGGTGTCGCGCATGGCGTCCAGTTCCTGCATGACGCCGCGCAGTTCGTCAAAGCGTGCGCTGAGGTCTTCCACGAACAAGTCGTTCTGCCGCACCTCGGTGGCGTTGTAGGCAATGAAGTCCTGCACGCTGGCGCCCATCAGCGCATTGCCGTGCTGCACGTGGTGTTCAATGAAGGACAGCGGCGTGCCGAAGATGAAGCTGTCCATCCACAGGCTCAGGCGCGCCAGTTCCACGGCAAAGGGGTTCAGGTCCAGGCCGAAGATGCAGCGCTTGAGCAAGGCGCGTTTGAGAATTTGCCCGTCGTCGGGCTGGTAGTCCAGGTTCAGGAAGCGCAGTTGCTCAGCGATCTTGTCGCTCTCCTGCTTCACCAGGGCCTGCAAGCTGGTGTCGGTGTCCAGCCGGGCCAGGGCCAGGTCGGTGAGATAGTTCAGCGCCTCCACCAGGAAGTGGCCACTGCCGCAGGCGTTGTCCAGAATCTTTAGGTCCATCAGGCCCTTGCCCTGGGCACTGGCTGATTGCAGGGCCTGGTCCACCGCAGCTTTTACGAGCGGCTCAGACAGCATGGTGGGTGTGTAGTAACTGGCGCTGGTCTTGCGGGAGTTGCTCGCACTCTTGAGGTAGACGTCGCCCTTCTTGACGCTGATCTCGCGCAGCGCCCTGAAGCCCTTTTCCTTGCGGATGAGTGCGGTGTCGTAAGCGTCGAAGTAGGCCTCCACCGACTTGCCTTTGGTGGCTGCGCTCTCGTATTCCAGGTAGACGGCGGTTTCGTCCGCTTTGTCGAAGCGAAACTCCAGCAGGCCTTCGTAGATGCGCCCCAGGTGCGTGACGCTCATATTCTTGAAGTCGCGCCGGGTGTCGAACAGCGTGTCGCCGCGGTGCGTCTTGTAGAGCAGCTTTTCCAGAATCTGCCGCAGGGTGGCGTTGTCGAATATCTTGGGCTGCGTGAGCAGCGGCGCGCGCTGGGCGTCGAACAGGCCGCCGTTGAACAGCGGGATGTCGATGTCCTGCGCCCCAACGTCCAGCATCTCGAAGAGCTGCTTGAGCGCATACACGCCGTCGTGCCGCTTGTTGTCGGCGTCGGACATGTTGCGCAGGTTGGTGAAGATGCGGCCCAGGCTGAAACGCTCGTAGAACGGGTGGCGCGCCAGCAGGACGTGGTTCTTGTCTTCAAAGTACACGACGAACAGCAGGCGGAACAGCAGCACCACGCTGTTCTCGTAGACCGCCGCCATGGTGGTCTTGGGGTTGGCACGCTGGATGGCGCGGCCCATGATTTCAAACAGCGACTCTTCGCCCGCGTAGCCGTAAATCACGGCCTTGAGGTTTTCCTCCACGCCCAGCGTGAAGTCGGCCGAGTCTGCAATAGCCCGTTCGATGGCCGTGCGCTCACCCACAGCGGCCGGCGGCAAAAAGGTGTGGCGGCCAAAGAAGAAGGCAAACAAGGCCAGGGCCGCGTGCTTCTCTGCGCCCGCGTCCATCGCGCAGATGGCCTCGAGGTTGAACTCGATGAAGGTCTTCTTGGCGGTGATTTTGCGGGTGTCGTACAGGCGCCAGATGCGGCCGTTGGTCAAAAAGCCGAAACGCACGCGCAAGGTGCTCAGGTAGTCCTGCAGTTGGTGGTGCGGATTGCCTTCTCGGTCGGCCTTGCCGGTGTCCAAGGTTTTGCCCCAGGCCTTGGATTCGCAGAGGGCGGTGATGAGCGTGTGGTCGGCACTGGCCACCAGCTCGTTAGCTTGGTCAGACCCAAGCAGCAGGCACCAGTCGGGTTTGGCATGCTTGCCCTGGACGATGATGCTTTGCTGGTTAACCGCAGCCCAGCCCAACTGCGCCAGCAGAGGGCCGATGAACTTGTTTTCAAGCTGCGCCTCTTTGCCCTTGGACAACTGCGCTGCGTCAAAGTGCGCTGACAGCCAGTTGCTCAGGTCATAGGGAATGGGTTGCTCGGCGAGTTCGCCCTTCTTCTGCTCAACAAAGCCCTGGTCCAGCAGGGTGTTGACGAGCCACGGGTCAGGGAACAGGTCTTGAGGCATGGGGCATGGGGCATGGGGCTTGCGGCGGTACGAGCGATGGATGGCAGGCGCAAGGCTCTGCCGTTCATTGTGGCCGAGTGGAGAAGCGGCCAACAGCAAGCGTCGCGCTGCTGCGCCACGGTGCTGGCTTCTACCCCCACCCCACCGTTGATGCCGCGCTTGCTGACAATCTTTGCGTGATCGGCAATTGCAGCCTGAGCTACACGATCAGCAGCGCGCGAAAGTCATTCACGTTCGTGAACGTCGGCCCTGGCGTCACCAGGTCGCCAAGCGGCTTGAAGAAGTTGTAGGCGTCGTTGCGGTCCAGGAAGTCGGCCGCGTTCAGGCCTTGCGACAACGCACGCGCCAGCGTGGTTGGCGTGACGATGGCACCGGCGCTGTCTTCCATGCCGTCGATGCCGTCGGTGTCCGCCGCCAGCACGTGCACACCCGGTTCGCCCTGCAGCGCGATGGCGCAGCCGAGCAGGAATTCGGTGGCGCGTCCGCCTTGGCCCGACTTGTTTTTCACCGTCACCGTGGTCTCGCCGCCGGACAGGATCACGCACGGCCGCGCGAAGGGCTGGCCGCGCCGAGCGACGGCGCGTGCCAGCGCGGCCTGCACCTTGCCGACTTCTCGGCTCTCACCTTCCATCTCGTCGCTGAGGATGTGGGCTTCAATGCCCGCCGCGCGCGCGACAGTGGCGGCGGCTTCCAGGCTCTGTTGCGGCGTGGCGATGATGTGGACCTGGTGGCCGGCAAAGGCTGCATCGCCGGGTTTGGGCGTCTCAAAGGCGCCGCTTTCCAGCCCGGCGCGCGCTGCAGCGGGCAGGTCAATCGCGTAGCGCTTGCAGATTGCCAGCGCGTCGGCGCAGGTGGTGGCGTCGGTCACGGTGGGGCCGCTGGCGATGACCTCGGGTGCGTCGCCGGGCACGTCGCTGATCAAGAGCGTGACCACGCGCGCCGGCGCGCACATCGCGGCCAGGCGACCGCCCTTGATGGCGCTCAAGTGTTTGCGCACGCAGTTCATCTCGTCGATGGCGGCGCCGCTTTTCAGCAGCGCCTTGTTGATGGCCTGCTTGTCGGCCAACGTCAGCCCCGGCGCAGGCATCGACAGCAGGGCTGAGCCACCACCGGAGATGAGGCACAGCACTAGGTCGTCGGCGGTCAGCCCCTGCGTCAATTGCACGATGCGCTGGGCGGCGCGCTGCCCCGCTTCATCGGGCACCGGGTGCGCGGCTTCGACGACTTCGATGCGGCCAGCGTTTTTCTGGAGGACAGCCTTGTAGGCTGGCGGCACGTGGTCGTAGCGCGTCACCACCAGGCCGCTGATGGGCGCGTGCTGGGGCCACAGCGCGTCGACTGCGGCGGCCATGGCGCCACCGGCCTTGCCGGCGCCCAGCACCAGGGTGCGGCCTTTCGGTGGCGGCGGCAGAAAGGCGGCCGTGTTGTGAGCTGGCAAAGCGCGCTGCACGGCAGCGTCGTACATCGCCAGCAGCAGGGTTCGAGGGTCCGGGCTCATCGCGAAGGTGATGGTGATGGTGCTTTCAGGTCGGTGCAGGCGCCGGATGCGTGGGGTCGATCCACAACACGGTGTCGGGTGCTTCCACGGGCGTGATGTCGAGGTTGACGGCCACCGCTTCACCGTCACTGCGGCACAGCACACATTCCAGGGTCTCGGTGGCGCTGGCGTTGATCTCCTGGTGCGGCACAAAGGGCGGCACGTAGATGAAGTCGCCCGGGCCGGCTTCGGCGGTGAATTCCAGCGCGTCGCCCCAGCGCATGCGGGCGCGGCCCTTGACGATGTAGATCACGCTTTCCAGCGCGCCATGATGGTGGGCACCGGTCTTGGCGCCAGCGTGGATGTGCACCGTGCCGGCCCACAATTTCTGCGCCCCCACGCGCGCAAAGTTGATGGCCGCCTTGCGGTCCATGCCCGGGGTCTGCGCGGTGTTGGCATCCAGCTGGTTGGCGGGCACGACACGCACGCCGTCGTGCTTCCAGGCGGGTTCAGGCAGGGTGCTCATGGGGTCGTCCTTGAAGATGCGCGGGCATTGTGCGGCAGCCGCATCAGCGCGTCGGCGCTGGCGCAGATCGCCCAGCACAACCAGGCCGACCACAAGGTGTGGCTGGGAAAGTGTGCACCGCGCGCCAGCTGTGCCGCGCCGAAGAGCGTGCCCGTCAGCAGCACCGCCAGCAGCCACATCCGGGCGCGGCGGGGGTTGATGTCGCGCCACAGAAAGTGCAGGCCGAAGAAGCCGAAGGCCGCTGCCGCGTGGCCCGACGGGAAGCAGTGTCCGCCGCCGCCATCGGGCAGACCCCAGCGCCAGTGCGACAGGCGCTGCGCCATGCCGCCAAACTCCGCCAGGTCCCACGGGCAACTGGTGGCCGACAGGCGCTTGATGGCCGGCACCGCCAGCACGCACAGCAGGATCACGCCCACCCAGCGCCAGCGCGCGGCGCGGCTGGGGCCTTGCCCCTCAACCGCCGGCCGCAGCGCCGCCATCACCAGCGCTGCCAGCACGGCCCAGGCCAGCAGGCGGCCGCCGTCGTGCATCACGCGGCTCAAGAAGAAGGTGTGGGTCCAGGCAAAGCCGTGCAGGTCGCCAAAGAGGCGCGCCGCGGGCATGTCCAGACCCGACAGGTCCCACAGCAGCAGTGCGGCCAAGGTTGCGCAGGTCACGATGGCGTCCTGTCCGCCGTGCGCCGCGAGCGCGGCGGGTGGTGCATGCGCCGCGAGCGCAGCGGGTGGTGCATGCGCCGCGTGCGCGGCGGGTGGTGCATGCGCCGCGTGCGCGGCTTCAGGCACTTGCGTCATGGCGCCACAGCCGCTGTGCGGCAGCCCTGGGCCAGGTCCCAGGCGGTTTCATGCAGCGAGGTCTTCACGTCCAGCAGGGACAGCACGGTGTGGAAGAGATGGTCGTGTGCGGTGGGGGCCTGCGCGCGTTTTTTCAAACAGTCGGTGTCGATGCCGATGCTGGCCGCCGCACCTGGCGAAAACCACGCCATCATTGGCACGCGCTTTTGCACATCCGGTGCAATCGCATACGGCAGACCGTGCAGGTACAGGTTGTTTTCGCCCAGCGATTCACCGTGGTCCGACACGTACAGCACCGCAGAGTCCACCGTGGCAGAAGCCGCGTGCAGCCGCGTGATCAGAAGGGCCAGCACGTGGTCGGTGTAGAGCAGCGCGTTGTCGTAGGCGTTGACGATTTCTTCGCGGCTGCACAGGTGCAGGTCGTCCTTCTCACACGCCGGCTTGAAGCGCGCAAAGGCTGTTGGGTAGCGCCGGAAGTACGAAGGCCCGTGGTTGCCCAGCTGGTGCAGCACCAGGAAGCGGGTGCCCGCGGTGGCGCCATCTGCAGCGGTCTTGGTGCCGCCCAGCCAAGCCTCAAGTCCGGCCAGCAGGCCTTCGTCCAGGCAACGGTTCATCGCGCACAGGCCGGGCGGCTTGAGCGCAATCACCGTGTCCTGCGGCAGACCTTCACACACGCCCTTGCAGCCCGACTGGTTGTCACGCCAGTGCACCGCCACGCCGGCACGTGCCAGCACATGCAAAAGCGACTGGCTACCGCGGATGCGCTCTTCGTCGTAGTCGCGCCGGCCGACGGGGGCAAACATGCACGGCAGCGACACTTCGGTGTTGGTGCCGCAGGCGCTGACGTCGGGGAAATTGATGACCGGCAACTGCGCCAGTTGGGGCGTGGTCTGGAGACGGTAGCCGTTCAAGCCCCAGTTGGCAGCGCGTGCGGTTTCGCCCACCACCAGCACCAGCAGCAAGGGCTTGGCGGCCACGCCGTCTTTCGCCTCGGCTCGGGCCACCATTCGCGGGCCCGGCGTGGCGTCAAGGCCGATGGCCTGGCGCGGCTTGGCGGCGCCCTTGGCCTGCGCGGCCGCCACGGCGCTGATCGACCACAGGTAGTTCCCCGGCGTCACCAGGTAGCGCATGTCCTTGTGGTTGCGCATCAAGGAAGCGAAGGTCTGGAACACCATCAACAGTGCGCCGACCAGCAGCACACAGGCCAGCACCAGCGTGCCAAACCGCACCACGGCCGACCGCGCCCAGCCGTGCGACACCACCCGCACGCGCCACAGCACCAGCAGTGGCAACACGGCGTGCAGCAGCAGGTGCGGCAGCAGGCTCCAGCTGAACAGTTCGCGCGCTTCGGCGACGTCGGTGTGCAGCATGTTGCGCATCATCGTCGGGTCCAGATAGACGCCGAAGGACTGCATGAAGTAGGTCGCAAAAGCAGTGCCCGTGATCAGCAGCGCCAGCAGTGGCTTTACCGTCCAGCGGTTGCTGACCAGTGCCAGCAGCACGAAGTGCAGCGCCGCCAGCATCACCAGCAGCGCCAGCGCAAAGCCCCAGGTGGCAGGTGCCGACAGCAGGCGGTCCTTGAGCGCCGCCGACAGGAAAAGCCGGTTGGCCGTGAAGGCCCAGAGCAGGCTGACAGCGGCCACCAGCGCTTCGACGGTGGCGGGAATGCGGAAGCGGTCTGCAGGTTCGGCGATGAAGAGCATGCCGCAATTGCAGCACACGCCGGCCGGCCGGCTTGCCGCCTGCTCACAGCGACAATCACGCCGCTGCAGCGTCCACGGCCCACACCATGCCTGACATCAAACCCCCACTCGAGCCCGCCACCCAATCGGCCTTTAAAAGCCGCGGTGGCCTGAAGCGGGTCAGGCGGGCGATGGGCTATTCACTCGCCGGCCTGCGCGCGGCCGTCCGCCATGAGGCTGCCTTTCGCCAGGAACTGGCCTTGGGCGTGCCGCTGCTGCTGCTGGTGCCCTGGCTGGCGCCGGGCCCCTGGCAGGCGCTGATGATGGCCGGCAGCGTGGTGGCGGTGTGGGTGGTGGAGTTGCTGAATTCGGCGCTGGAAGCGCTGGCCGATGCGCTGTCGGTGGAACAGCACCCGCTGCTGGGCCGCGCCAAGGACCTTGGCAGCGCAGCGGTGATGCTGTGCCTGCTGTTTGGGGCGGTGGTATGGGCCGTGGTGCTCTGGCCGTGGCCTTGAGTAGGGTCGCCAGCCCGGCTGCCGGGAATTGCGCCGGATAGAAGGGTCACTTCGCGCTCAACTATTCGCGGGCGGCGTCGATAGTCCTGGGACGCCTGCATTCGCCGTGAATCACCGTGGCTGGGCGCTGTGCCGCGCTGAGCCCTGAGCCTTGACCCGTGAGCCCCGAGCATCTTCCCCCGGAGTTGACCCACCGTGACATCCCCCTTCTTCGGCCGCCTGGCCTGCCCTCTGCCGTTGATGTTGGCCCTGGCTGCCGGCTGCGCCACCGCACCCGCACCCGAACGCCTTGGGCCGCTGCGCAGCGAAACCGTGGTCGCCGTGACCGACGCGGCCGAGCTCATCCGCTTCAATGCCGGGCAGCCGCAGCGCATCCTGCAGCGCGCGCCGCTGCGCGGGCTGGAGCCGGGTGACAGGCTGATCGGCATCGACTACCGCATCGCGCACGGCGTGCTGTATGCCGTGTCCGCCGGCGGCCGGGTCTACACGCTGGATGCCGACAGTGCGCAGCTCAGCCGCGTGGGCAGCGGCACGCCAGTGGCCTTCAGCGGTCAGCTTTTCGGCGTTGATTTCAACCCCGTGGCAGACCGCATCCGCGTCGTCAGCGACACTGGCCAGAACCTGCGCCTGCACCCCGACACCGGCGCTGTGGCGGCCACCGATCCGCCCCTTCGTGCGTCCGGTGCTTCCGGTGCGCCCAGCACGTCTGGCGCGGCTGCCGCTGCGCTGCGCATTGCCGGCGCCGCCTACACCTACAACCAGCAGGACGCCAAGCTGACCACCAACTTCGCCATCGACCTGGCCGGCGGCACGCTGATGGTGCAGGGCTCGCGCGAAGGCGCGTTGCCGGTGGTGTCGCCCAACACGGGTGAACTCACCGCCGTGGGCGCCCTGGGCACCGGCCCGCTGGAAGACGCGGCCTTTGACATTGCAGACATCAACAACGCTGCCCTCGCTGCGCTGCGCAGCGGCGGCCGCACCCGCTTGCACATCGTCGACCTGGCCACCGGCCGCGCCACGCTGATCGGCACCGTGGGGGAAGGCCGAGGCCTGTGGGGCATGGCCATCATGCCGTGACAGCGCGCCGCACGGTGACTGGGCGTTGCGGGCTTCGCGGGCAGGCGCTGCGGTGCGCTGCGGCCGCCTGCTTGACAGTGGCCGGTGCCCCAGTCTGGGCTGGCGCGGTGGAAGTGCATGTCACCGACGCCGCCGGCAAGCCACTGGCCCATGCGGTGGTGTTCCTGGAATCGCGAGAGGCCAAGGCCGCCGTCAAGCCGGGGCTTGGCGCCGAGATCGCGCAGGCCGACCGCCAGTTTGTGCCGCAGGTGACGGTGGTGCCGGTGGGCACCGCCGTGAACTTCCCGAACCGCGACACGGTGCGCCACCACGTCTATTCCTTTTCAGCCGTGAAGAAGCTGGAGATCAAGCTCTACGTCGGCACGCCAACCGCGCCCGTGGTGTTTGACCAGCCCGGCATTGCCGTGCTGGGCTGCAACATCCACGACAAGATGGCCGCCTGGGTGGTGATCGTCGAAACGCCCTGGTTCGGCCAGAGCGGCGCCGAAGGCCGCGTCGCGTGGGCGCAGGTGCCGCCAGGCAACTACCGGCTGCGCAGCTGGCACCCGTCGCTGGCACCCGGCGCGCCCGCAGCCGACCAAGCCTTGAAAGTGGGCACGGCGGCGGTGCAGGTGGCCGTGCGGCTGGCAGAGGCCGTGCCTTGACCGCCGCCTGGACTGCCGCCCTACCTGCTGTCATGCGCTGGATGCGCTCGTGGCGCCTGTCCACGCGCATCGCCGTGTTGTCGCTGGTGCTGCTGCTGGCCTTGCAGCTGCTGGGCTTTGCCGCCATCCAGACCAGCGTCACCCGCAATGCGCGCGCGGCGCTGGGCGAAGAACTGGTGGTGGGCGAACGGGTCTGGGCGCGCCTGCTGGAGCAGCGCGCCAACAAGCTGGGCCAGGGTGCGGCGCTGCTGGCGGCCGACTATGGCTTTCGGTCGGCCGTGGGCAGTGACGACCGCGACACCATCGGGTCAGCGCTGGACAACCACGGGGCCCGCATTGGCGCGGCCATCACCGCCTTGCTGGACACCAGCCTTGCCGTGCGCGCCCAGTCCGGCGGCGAAGCGTCCACGCTGCGGCAGACGGTGGCTGAGATGGCGCCGCGCTTGTTGCAACGCGGCGGCGTGGGGGCGGGGGGGGCGGGAGTGGTGGGCGTGACGGGAGTGGCGGCTGGCGCGGCGGCCGGGGTGGTGGCAGTCGTGGCCGGCAAACCCTATCAGTTTGTGATGGTGCCGATGCGTGCCCCCGTGCTCATCGGCTGGGTGCTGATGG